>DASXYO010000275.1:0-11521 GCA_036502465.1 Chthoniobacterales bacterium | reverse complement strand
AAGGTCGCCTTGATGTCGTCGGCCAGTTTGCCGGTCGGTTCACCGCCGCCGTTCGGGCCCATGATTTGCCAGAAGAAGGAATGATTGGCGTGTCCGCCGCCGTTGTTCCGCACCGCGGTGCGAATGTCTTCAGGGACGGCGCTGAGATTGCTGATGAGATCCTCGATCGACTTGCCGGAGAGGTCGGCTTTGCCTTCGATCGCCTTGTTCAGATTGGTGATGTACGCCTGATGATGCTTGTCGTGGTGAATCTCCATCGTCTTCGCATCGATGTGCGGTTCAAGAGCGTCGTTCGGGTAGGGTAATTTGGGTAATTCGTATGCCATAGTGGAAAACTTTCGGGCTGCTTCGGCCCGATGAACAGTTATTTTTTTGCCAATCGGGCGGCAACGGCCCCTAAGTCGGGGTGGCTGTCAGAGTTGGGAGTAGATTTCCCAACATTCCTGATCATAAAGCGCCGCAGAGCATCTCTCTGGCAATCCAGATCCCGCCCGGATCGCGTGTGCGCTCACTTGCGCAAGCGGAGCGCAGAGGTTACTTCCAGCGAGTTTCAACATGGAAAACAACTTCGTCCGCAGGCCGGCAAATCTCTTCCTCGCGCTTGCCCTCGTCTGCAGCGCTTTCACCGCCTGCCAAAAAAAATCCGAGATCGCCGCGCCCGCGACGCCCGTTCCTTCGGCGACCGCCGCCGGGTCGCCCGTTGCCCAGGCAGCGCCCGCGATCACCGGTCCAGTCACGCCCGCGCTCGTGAAACAGGACGCGAATTCCATCACGCACTATCTTCATTTCCCGCAGGATGCCGCGAACGCGAAGCTCGATGGCGCGGTCCAATTCTACTGCGACATCACCGAGGAGGGAATAGTCGAGACCACCCACGCGCTCGTCTCCAAGAATGAGGCTTTCAGGGCGGCCGTGCAGACAGCGCTCGATTGGGGCCGCTTTACGCCCGCGACCGTGAATGGCAAACCGGTGCGCGTCTATCTCGGCGGCACGATCCTTTTCATTCATCAGGACGGCAAACCGGTCATCGTGGTCTCGCTCGCGACGCACGATCGCGACCGGGTCGGCAAGCTCGCGAATTACATTCAACCGCAACTGATCGGCGGTCTGCGCCGGCCGTTGCAGGACGCGATCGGCTCACTCAAGCAGGGCATCCTCGTCTCCGGGCAGGCGGAGGTGGTGGTGAATGTCGATGCGAAGGGTGCGCTCACCGGCACCACTGGAGCGACCGAGAACCCGAAGGGGAGCGGCTTGGGCGTTTTGCTCGAGGGCGCGCTGAAGAAATTGCAATTCACCCCGGCCTATGAAAACGGCAAGCCGGCCGCGGGCGGGATCAACGTGGTGGCAAACTTCGAGCGCTTTTAGCTCGTTTCCGCGCCGCTACTCCGTCTGCCCGTCGTCATCCGCCATCTTCTTGAAATGAAGTTGGCCGACGCGGCGTCCGTCGGTCTGGGAGACGGTCACGACATAATCCTCGATCGGCACCTGCTCACCCTGCTTGGGCAAATGCCCTAACAAATGGGTGACATACCCGCCGACCGTGCTGACATCGGAATTTTCCAGCTCGATATCCGCCAGATCGCGCAGCTCGTAGAGCCCCACCCCGCCGTCGACCACGAATTCATCGTCGTTGATCTTGCGGAACTCCGCCTTCTCCGTGTCGAACTCGTCCTGAATATCGCCGACCAATTCCTCCAGGATATTTTCCATCGTCACCATCCCGACCGTGCCGCCGTATTCGTCGACCACGATCGCGAGGTGCGCGTGCCTAACAAGGAACAGGTTGAGCAGCTTTTCGAGCGACATCATTTCCGGCACCGGGATGAGTTCGCGCTTGATCTTCATCAGGTCGGGCGCCGGGTCGCGCATCATCGGGACCAGCTCCTTGATGTGAATGAGACCGATCGCATGATCGAGATGGCCGCGGCAGAGCGGGAAGCGAGTGTGGCGGGATTCCAGCGCCTTCTTCACGTTCTCATCGAACGTTTCCTCGATATCGAGATACACCACCTCGCCCCGCGGCGTCATGATATCGCGCACCACCCGGCGCCGCATGTCGAGCGCGTTGACCAGGATGTCGCGCCCGATTGAGGAGACCTCGTCCGATTTTTCGCTCTCATCGAGAATCAGCCGCAGCTCTTCCTCGCTGTGTGCCAGCTCCGCGCCGCTCACCGGCTTGAGCCGGAGCAGCTTCTGGAGAAAGAAATTCGACGAAGTGTTGAGGAGCCAGATGAACGGGCGGAAAACAAAATGGAAGAGCCCCAGCGGCCGGACGAGAAAAAGCGAAACCGGCAGCGGATCGGTAATCGCGAAATATTTCGGCGCCAGCTCGCCAAAGACGATGTGCAAAAAAGTAATGCCGATGAAGGCGAGCACGACCGAGATCGTGGTCACCACCGTGAGAGAATGAAGGCCGAACAAATCGAGAAACGGCGCCAGCATGGTGGCCAGAAACTGTTCGCCCGCCCAGCCCAGCCCGAGGCTCGCCAACGTCACACCCAACTGCGTCGCGGAAAGGTAGGAATCGAGATGCGAACGCACATGCTTGGTCGCGATCGCCCGGCTATTTCCCTCCTCGATCAACGGCTCGAGCTGGCTGCTCCGCACTTTGATGACCGCGTATTCGCAAGCGACAAAAAAACCGTTCAACCCGACCAGCGCGGCGATCGTGAAGATTTTGCCAAAGAGCACGCCGAGCGAATCCCAATGAGGCGCGACGCCCTCGGCGAGTGTCGCGAGGGCCAGAAATGGAAGTGATAAATTCATGGAGCGGATGCAGAGGAAGCACCCGAGAGCCGCCGAGGCGAACCTACCAGCTCGACTTCGTCACACCGGGAATGAGGCCGGCGGAAGCGAGCTCGCGAAATGTCAGGCGGGAAACCTTAAAGCGGCGGATGAAAGCACGGCGCCGACCGCTCACCTGACAGCGATTGACCACCCGGGTCGGGCTGGCGTCACGTGGCAGTTGGGAGAGAGCGATGTAGTCCTTTTTCGCCTTCAACTCAGCACGGAGAGCGGCATATTTCGCCACCGTCTTGCGCTTGCGTTCGTTGCGATTGAGCCAGGAAGTTTTCGCCATAAGGAACGCGGAAGTTACCGGGAAACGCCGTCCGTGCAACCGATTTTGTGGGCGCCGGCGCGGGCGTCATTTTTTTCCACGAAGGTGGAGTGAGACAGCTCCTCCGTCGTCGCTTGCGCGGATGTCGAGTGGCGGATGCGGGATTCGCCGCGTTCGACTGCCTACCACTCGATGACTGATCCCGCCCAAGTCAGGCCGCCGCCGAAGACGATCATCAGGACGTAATCGCCGGCCTTGATCCGGCCACTTCGATTGGCTTCGTCAAGCGCGATCGCGACCGCAGCGGCGGAAGTGTTGCCGTAGCGATCGAGATTCACGAACACTTTATCGACCGGGATTTTCAGGCGATCGGCGATGGCTTCGATGATCCGGACGTTGGCTTGGTGCGGAATAACGCAGGCGATGTCGTCGATTGTCAGGCCGGCTTTCTCGAGCGCCTTTTTGGCCGCGTCGACCATCGCGATGACAGCCTGTTTGTAAACTTCCTTGCCCGACATCTTGATCGTCTGGAGATGGTCGTCGGCGTTCTCCTTCGTGATTGGGTGCCGCGAGCCGCCCCCCGGCATCCAGAGGATATCGGCGAAATTTCCATCGCTCGCGATGTGCGTGCTGATAAGGCCGTGGCTGCCGCCGTCGCGATGACGCAAAATCGCCGCACCGGCGCCGTCGCCGAAGAGGACACAGGTGTTGCGCTCGGTCCAATCGGTAATGGTGGTTAGCTTTTCTGCCCCGATCACCAGCACGGTATCGTAGGTGTGGCAGGTGATGAATTGTTGCGCGATCTCGACCGCGAAAAGAAATCCCGCGCAGGCCGCGGAGATGTCGAGGCAGGCGGCGTGCTTGGCGCCGATCTTGGTTTGAATGAAACAGGCGGTGGCCGGGAAAACCATGTCGGGCGTCGCAGTCGCCACCAGGATGAGATCGATTTCCTCGCCCTTGATGCCGGCTTGTTCCATCGCGGCGAGGGCCGCCTTCGCGCCCATGTCGCTGGTGTATTCGTCAGCGGCGGCGATGCGGCGTTCCTTGATCCCGGTGCGAGTGGTGATCCACTCGTCGTCGGTCTCGACGATCTTGGAAAGATCCTCGTTCGTTAGGCGTTTCTCCGGCACGTAACTGCCGGTGCCAACGATCGAAACAGTGCGTTGCGGCTTAGCGGACCGCGGGCTCGAGCGGGGCGTGCGTTTCATTATAGCGACTGACTTCTTCGATGATATGTGGATTGACCTGCTGTTCAATCGACTCGGCCGCGACACGCAAGGCATTCTTGATCGCGAGCGGGGTGCTGGCGCCGTGGGCTATAATGCAAATGCCATTCACGCCAAGCAGCGGCGAGCCACCGTATTCCTCGTAATTGACCTTCTTCTTGATCGCGTGGAAGGCGTTTTGCGCGAGAAAGGCGCCGGCCATCCGCAACTTGTTCTTGGTCAGCTCGTGCTTGAGCCATTTGAAAATCGCGTCGCCGACTGACTCGCAGGTTTTGAGAATGACGTTGCCGACGAATCCGTCGCAGACCACCACCTCGACCGGGTGTGCAAAAAGATCGTGTCCCTCGACGTTGCCGCGAAAGTTGAGCTGGCTGCGCTTCAACATTTTGAAAACCTCTTTCGTCAGGTCGGTGCCTTTAACGTCTTCGCCGCCGATCGACATCAAGCCAATCGACGGGTTTTTGTAGCCGAGGACGTGGCGCGAATAGACCGAGCCCATGATCCCGTATTGCAGAAGGTGCTCGGGTTTCGCATCGCTATTCGCCCCGGCGTCGATCAGGACGAAAATATTCTGCTCAGAAGGGATGATGGCGGCGATGCCAGGGCGATCGATCCCCGGCAGGGTGCGCAACTTGATCGTCGTCGCGGCGACCGCAGCGCCGGTGTGACCCGCGCTCACGATGGCCGCCGCGTCGCCCTTTTTCACGAGATCGACCGCGCGACTGACGGACGAATCTTTTTTCCGCCGGACGGATTGAACTGCGCCGTCGGACATGTCGACGACCTGGGTGGAATGCACGATCTCGATCCGGCGATCGTTGCAGTTGTGCTTTTTCAGCTCGGCCTCGACCTGCGGTGTGTCGCCGACCAGGAAAAGCTTGTCGATCTGGGGATACTCGCGCAAGGCGAGAACCGCGCCGCCCACGAGATTTGGTGGCCCGAAATCGCCGCCCATCGCGTCCAGAGCGATTTTCATTGAGCGCTCAATCTGCGGTTTTCAGCGGCCGAATGCAAAACCAAAAATCGGAATGTGGGAGCGGCCTTTGGGCCGCGGAGATTGGGCCTAACCGGCGTCGACTGTCAACACCTGGCGTCCCTTATAATATCCGCAGGAAGGGCAGGCAGTGTGCGAGGCGACGGTGCTGCCGCATTGCGTGCACTTATTGAGCTGCGGCGCCCGCCAGCGATGCGACGCCTTGCGCGTGCGCAGGCGCATTTTTGAAACTTTGCGTTTTGGGACTCCCATACGAGCGGGATAGGAAAGCAGGGTTTCGGGAAAATACAAATTCCGTGAATCGAGATTCGAGGATTCGTGAATCGGATGGTCCGCAACCGATTCACGGTTCTCGCTTCACGAGTCTCGGATTTTTAGCTGATCGAGCGCACTCCAATCCGGAGGTCGCGCTTCCAACACGCCGGCATCGTCTGCCGTCTTCAACACTTCCGGCACGGGACAGATCCGGCCGCCTTCCCGATCGCAGTGTGGATAGGCGGGCAGATTGAGCAGGATGTCTTCCCGCATGAATGGCGTGAGGTCGATCGCTTCCGGTCCGGTCAGCTCAGTGTGCACGGTGAATTCCGGCACCTTGATATCAAACGGGAACGCCTCGAGGCAACGAACGCAGTGCAGCTCCACTGGTTGCGTGAGCGAGCCGTTGACCCAAAGCGAGCCTTCGGAAATTCCCGCCTCCAGATCGTACCGCAACGGCCCTGCGCAACGGGCGTCCTCCGGGTCAAGCTGTGGGAGCGGGCATTCCTCCTCGCCTTCCAGATGCATGCCCTCGGCGGGAATTTGGCGCAGATGAATTTTCACTCGTAGGACCTCCTGTTATGCACGCCGCTAAACTCTCTCGGTTGTTTGCAATTTCCGCGCAAAAGCTTCCACCACGCAAGCCGGGACGAAGCCACTGACATCGCCCCCGAGTCGCGCAATCTCCTTGACGATCCGGGAGCTGAGGTAGGTGTATTCTTCCTTCGGCATTAGGAATATCGTTTCCACGGTCGCTTCCAGTTTGCGATTCATGAGCGCCATCTGGAATTCAAACTCGAAATCCGAAACCGCGCGCAGCCCACGCACGACGGCATTCGCGCCCTGCTCGACGGCGAACTCCACCAGCAAGCCATCGAGCGGCAGGACGCTGACGTCCTGGTGTGATGCGGTCATTTGGCGCAGGAAACCGAGCCGCTCATCGAGAGTGAAGAGCGGCTGTTTCTGATCGTTATGCGCGATTGCGACGACCACTTCGTCGAAAAGTTTTCGCGCCCGCTCGATCACGTCGAGATGACCGTTGGTCACCGGGTCGAAACTGCCGGGATAGATAGCGCGCCGCATGGGCCCGAAATTCGCAGAGGAACGCCGAAATTCAACGCGACAAACCAGAGTGGCGGTTGCCTCCGGCGTGCGACGCTCGACAGTAGCCGGCAAGGGATGAACGAAACCCCCTACAAATCGATCGCGGTGGCCGCCGGTTTCTCACCGCGCTTTCACCAGGTGCTGGCGGAGGCGAATCGCGTTCGCGATCGGTTCGGCGCGCAGTTGTCGATGATCTACGTCGGGAAACGCGACGCGGCCACGGAAGGGAAATTTGCCGAGGCGATCACGCAACTGAAACTGCCGAAGGCTTCCATCGTGCACTACGAAGAGGGCGAACCGGCCAGCGGCATCCTGGCTGCCACGCGGAAATTATCGGTCGATCTCCTGGTAGCCGGAGCCCTCGAGAAGAAACCGGTTCTTCGCCAATTCCTCGGCGACGTGGCGCGACGTTTGGTCCGCGAGGCGCCCTGTTCGGTCATGCTTTTCACCCAGCCGGAAGTGGAACCGAAGCCGCTCCGTCACATCGTTTTCATGGCGGAATATTCCGACCACGCTCAAGGCGCGCTCCGTCGCACACTGCGCCTCGCGGAGAAGGAAAAGTGCGAACGGCTTTACGTCATCCGTAATTACACCAGCTTCGACAAAGCTCGGGCCGCTCGGCGGAACAAGACCGGCAAAACGGTCGCCCGCACCCTGGAAGAAGAGGAGATCGCCCTCCAGGAATTCATCCTTGCCGCGGGCAACACTGCCGTCCCGATCGAGGCGCGCTGTATTCGTGGGAACACCGGTTTTGCGGCCTCGAATTTCGTCCAGGCAGTGGAAGCCAATCTCCTCGTCGTCCCGCTCGAAACCAAGCCCGAGCCGAAACCGAAACTGCCGAGCCGCATCGCCTGGGTGACGGACGTGATCCCGTGCAATCTCTGGATCGTCAGGTAAGGGGCGCGCTGCCTAACGAAAGAAATTCCGCTGCTTTTCGGTGATGGGACGCTCCAGCCGCTCGAGCACCAGCAGCATGTCCTCCCACACCTTGCGCTTTTCGGTATTGTTCTGGTTCCGGAGCAGATACGAAGGGTGAAATGTGATCATGAGCGGAGTCTCGCGGTAGGAATGCCAGCGGCCGCGTAAACGGCCCATCGGCTCGCGAATCTGCATCAGGCCCTCGACGGCGGTCGCTCCCAGCGCAACCAGCACCTTCGGCCCGATAATTTCGATCTGTTCCGTCAAATAGGGGAGGCAGGTTGACATCTCGTTAGGAGTGGGCTTGCGATTGCCGGGTTCCCCCGCGGGCATGTTGGGACGGCACTTTAAAACATTCGCGATGTAGACCTCGTCGCGGCTGAAGCCCATCGCGGCGATAATCTTGGTCAACAATTGACCGGCCCGGCCGACGAACGGTTCGCCCTGCCGATCCTCATCCGCGCCCGGCGCTTCGCCGATGAACATCAGTTCGGCATCCGGGTTGCCCACGCCAAACACCGTCTGGGTGCGTGAGCTGGCAAGCTGGGGACACTGCACACAAACCGCGACCCGACTCTGCAGCTGGCTGAGACGCGCCGGCTTGTCAGCTTCCACTGATTCGTTAGGCGCAGGTCGCGCTTCGCGCAAACGGGCCAGCGCCACCCGGCTCGCGCGCGGCGGACGATCGCTCGCGCGCTGGAGATTTTCGAGCGCGCCGAGCGCGATCTCCAGTGCTTCCGTAAACTCGCTCATGCCCGCGACCAGTTTGCCGCTTTTATGTGCGACGGCAATTCCTTTGCCGCGCGGGATCTTCAGTCCGCCGAATTCGCGCGCGAAATTGCGCCGCGCGCTTTTCCCTCTTTCGCTTAACCTCCTGGCTTTCCACCCGTCGAAATGAGCGCCCGCCTAAGTGATTACGACTATCAGCTTCCGCCCGGGCTGATCGCGACCCGCCCGCTCGCCCGCCGCGAGGATGCGCGCATGATGGTGCTCGATCGAACGACGGAAACGATCGAGCACCGGGCCTTCGTGGAATTGCCGCGATTCGTTAGGCCGGAGGACCTCCTGGTCTTGAACAACACCGCGGTGCGTCCCGCGCGCCGTTTTTCCGACGATGGCGCGATCGAATTTCTCTTCCTCGAGCAGCTCGCTCCGCAACGCTGGCGTTGCCTGGTGAAGCCCGGGCGCAAGATGCGAATCGGCGCGACGACGCAACTCGACGGCGTCCAATTGCAAGTCGAGGAAATCGAGAGTGAAGGTGAGCGAATCGTTAGGCTGGAACGCGAGATCGATCCTTATCGCGGCGGCCGAATGCCGCTGCCGCCTTATATCGACCGCGCCGCGGATGCCGAGGATGCGACCCGTTACCAAACGGTTTTTGCCAAGGAACCGGGAGCAGTGGCGGCGCCGACCGCGGGTCTGCATTTTACGCCGGAAATCCTCGCGCAATTGCCGCACACCTTCGTCACTCTGCATGTCGGCACGGGAACTTTCCGCCCGGTTCAAAGTGAAATCATCACCGAACATCGGATGCATGCGGAGCGCTTCACGATCACGCAGGAAGGGGCGGCGGCGATCAATGCCGCGCAACGCGTCCTCGCCGTCGGCACGACTTCGGTCCGCGTGCTCGAGTCGGCCGTTAGGCAAAACGATCGCCTGATCGCGCAGGAAGGATCGACTGATATCTTTATTTATCCGCCCTATGAATTCCGTGCGGTCGACCGTTTGCTGACGAATTTTCACCTGCCGCGTTCGACTTTGCTCATGCTGGTCTCGGCCTTCGCCGGGCGGGAATTCGTCCTGCGCGCTTATGCCGAGGCGGTGCGCGAGCGCTATCGCTTCTACAGTTACGGCGATTGCATGCTCATCCTTTAGCCGCGCGGTCGATGTGTTAGCCTCGCGCATGGACGCACCTGAAACTCCAAGCAAACCGACCGGCGAGCTCGTCACGCGCACCGTCGCCATGCCGAAAGACACCAATCCGAATGGCGACATTTTCGGCGGCTGGCTTATGTCGCAAATGGATCTGGGCAGCGGGATTCTGGCCTCGAAAACGGCAAAGACTCGCGTCGTGACGGCCGCGCTGGACGGGATGTCGTTTCTCCAGCCGGTCAGGGTGGGGGACACGGTCGCCTGTTATGCACGGGTGGAATCGATCGGCCGGACCTCGATGAAAATCCCGGTCGAAGTCTGGGTGCAACGCTACATGCGGACCGAGCAGACGCTCGTCACACGGGCCGTTTTCACCTATGTGGCGATCGACCAGGCAGGCAAGCCGGTCGAGGTCCAACGCGGCTGATCTCGTTAGGCGGTCTATTGACCGCTGCCGTCACCAGCCGTTTCGCTGCCGTCTGTGACCGATTGCGGGCCGGACGCTTCCGCCGTCATTATCGGTTCGGCCGTTTGCGTCATTGGCATGGTGTTTTGCTTCGAGGCGAAGCGCTTCTGTTGCTTGACCCGGCCCGCGCTCATCTTGTGAACGTAATGCGCATAGCCCCGTTCCTGCCGGCCTCGTGCGGTCAGCATCGAACACCCCGATAAAAGTGTCATCGCTGCCAGGAGGCAGGCGCCAGCCCGAAAGAAGTTCTTTATCATTTTTCCACCAGTTCCATTTGATTGCTTTCCGGCTTGAGCGCGAAGAGTCCGCTCCGGAGCATCTCATCCACCACCCGATAAATTTTCAGATCGCAGTATCTGCTCTGGCTGTGCAACTCGGCGAGAGTCAGCTCGTGGTTGTAGGCCAGTTGCCAGATTTCCTCGGCCACCGCCCGCAGGTCCTGCAAATCGGGATGTTCCCATTCCAAGTTCAGCTTTTGCCGTTTCAGGCGCTGCGAACGGTCCTTGATCCGCTTGCGCAGGTGATCGAAATGGTCGCGCATTCGGATGGCGTTGATCAGGATCTCGTCGCTCTGGCCGGTCACGGCGCTGCTCTCGCCCCAGTCGGCGCGGACCTGTGTTTCGTTGGAAAACGAGAATGAACCGGAGCGGTGTTCGTGCAGGAAGAGCTGCCAGAAGGCCTCTTCGCCGCTCAGATGCTGGAAGCGACCCCAGCGCGGAGAGCCGTTCTCGAAATAGAAGGTCGAAAGGGTCTCGCCTTCCTCATCCGCGATCGTCAGCAGGCCGGTTTGCCTCGATTGGATGATCGTCTGGTAGATCGTTACGATATCGAAGTTGGCCAGGCTGCCGGTCAACTCGAGTGAGGTGTTGGGGGACTGCGTCAGTTCGCGCGCCTGGAAAAGGCGGCTGGCCAGCTTCTCCGAGAGGAAAAGAAAGAACGACGGCACCCGTTGCAGCAGCTCGGGAAAATCGCCACGACGGAAACATTGCACGCTCAGCGCGGCACAGGCACGGGCTGAATGATCGCGCGGGAGCTCCATCAGGGCTGCGGTCTCGCCGAAAATGTCGCCGCGCGAAAGGACCTTCTCCGGCGGGCCGAGCCGGGTGTTTTGATGGAAAAGCTCGACCGCTCCGCGGGTGACGAGAAAGAGTTCGTCTCCCTCCGAGCCGGCGGTGTAAACGACTTCATTTTCCCCGAAGTGTTTGACGGTCGAGAGCTGGCCGATCGCCTTCAGCTCGACAAGCCGGAGAGACTTGCAAAAGGCAAAGAAGTCGCGTTGGGCCATTCCTCAGAAGTAGCAAGACTCGTGCAGTGCACGGGAGGCGTTGTCGGATTTTTGCCTCGGGGGCGCTTTCCAACGTTCCGAATCGCCGCTAATCCTTTGCCATGAGCGGGCTGGCCTATCTTTTTGAGCGGTTTCCGTCGTTCACCCAGACCTTTTGCTATCGGGAGATCGTGGAACTGCGCCGGCAGGGAGTGACGCCTGCTATCTTCTCCGTGCGGCGTCCGGTTGACGAACCGGCCCAGGATTGGGATCCGTCGATCGTCGAGCAGGTGGAATATTTCCCAGGCGATGAGGAGCTCGTCCGTGAAGTGGATCGGGCCGCACGAAAAGGAAAGCTCCCGGC
>DASXYO010000274.1:0-15900 GCA_036502465.1 Chthoniobacterales bacterium | reverse complement strand
GCCGCCACAATTGCCCGTCCCAAGTTCTTCATTTCCGGTCGCGACGAGCCGTTTCGGACAGACTCCGGCCGATCCCAAGCTGCAACTCGCCTCGTCGGCGGAAGGCGCGATGCGGGTGCGGCTGACCGCACAGTTCGAGCTTCTGGCGGTGGAATTATCGATTGGCTTCGAAGTCGCAGCCGTGTTGCTCAAGGCCCGCCGGGAACCGGTCCTCGTGCGCAACGCTGGCGAGACTGCGGGGCGGCCGTTCCGGATCGAGAAGGTGCAGGTCGATTCCTCTTCCGAGTTGCAGGGGCTTCTCGTTAGGGCAGTGAATTGATCGTCAGGCCGCGTTATGCGCGGTGACGAAACTGGCCAGCTCTTCCGTCCCGAAGTTGGCCAGCACATCGCCGTTCCAGACCATGGTCGGAGTTTTCGTTTGGCCGGAAAGTTCCTGCAACTTCTGCATCTGGTCGGGATCGCCGCGCACTTCGACTGTTTCATAGGCGATCTGGCGTTGATCGAGGTAATCGGTTGCCGCTTTGCAATAAGGACAGCCGCGTTTGACGTAGAGAGTGGGAGTTTCCATGCACTGCCTATTCGTGCGCGGACCGCCCGGAGGACGGCTCCGATTATCGTTAGGCAAGAACTCCGCGGGGCGCTTACGCCGCGCCCGGATCGCGGGTAAACCAAAGAATCGCCAGGACCGCGAGGATGGAAGCGTTGAGGACGAGATGCGAAGTGAAGGTCAGGTTGCTGCTCGCCGCCCCAAAACAACCGCAGGCGACATTGATCCCCTGCACCTTGGCCCAAATCGTAGCGGCGATAAAAACGAGCATGAGCGCGCCGGTAATCGCCAGGGCTCCGGAAAAGAGCCGGTGAAAAATGAGCGCGAGCCCGGCCAGGATTTCCAGCCAGGGAAGATAAAACGCGAGGCGCACACCGATCGACCAGGGCAGCAGGTGATAATTGCTCAGGTCATTCGCGAACTCGAGCGGCGCGCGGACCTTCAGGACGCCGGCATAAACAAAAACCGCCCCGGCCAAAAGCGCGAGCACTCGCCTAACGATAAGGCGCGAGCGGTTCCTGGACGGCGCAGGATTCATTGCCCCTTCTCCCACGCTTCCCAGCCTCCCTCCAGGACGTAAATGTTTTTCAGCTCGGCCTCATTGCGCAGCCGCTCCGCCACCGCGTGGCTGGCGCTGCAGCTCAGCGCGCTGCAATACACGACCACCTTTCGTTCGGGCGACCAGGCGGTAAGAAACGTCCGGAGCTGCGCGTTCCAATCGTCTTCGTTCAAAAGCAGCGCGCCAGGGATATGCGCGCGCTCGAAGTCGGCTTCCGGCCGCGCATCGACCCAGATAACGGCGCCGCCCCAGCTCTTCGCCTTCTCCAGGCTGACCAGACCCGAATCGACGGGCGGGTGCTGCCAGGAAGCGGCGTTGCGAAAATAAATCGCCTGCCCGATCGCCGGCAGAAATGCCAGGCCTAGGAGGAGGAGGACCTGCCGGACTAACGAAGGGCGCACGCGCTACTTTGGCGGCATTTTTGCCCGGCTGTCGACCCGGACATTGGCGTAGAAGGTCTTCGGTGAATCCTTCGGATAATCGGGCTCGATCTTGAGCGAAGCGTTGATCGGACGGCCGGATTCCTTCGGCGTGACGATGATCTTGAACTCCTTCTTCTCCTTATCCGGCACGACTTCCGTGGAGATCGATTTATCGGTCGAAGTGATGTTCAACTTGGTAACCGGAAAATCGCCACCCAGCTTGGCGGTGATCGTTTTCGGCGCCAGGACATCGTTAGGCGCCCAGTAAAGAAAGATCGGCTGGAGATCGAGCAGAGTCGGAATCGTGGCGGTTAACCTGAGGGTGGTGGCCGCCTCGGGGCTGTCATCCGTCATGACCGTGATCGTCTTGTTCTGCACGCCCACGCGCCCGCCGATGTTAAAGGTCGCGGTAATCTCGCCGCTCTCGTCAGGCGCGACCACATCCTTGGCAAGGGCGGCGGTCGTGCACCCGCAGGAGGGATGAACGGAAGTGATCCGAACCGACTTATCGCCCGTGTTCTTGTATTTGAAATGCGCGACGGCGGTCTTGTCTTCGAGGCTCGGATGCAGATCGGCCGTGGTCGATTCCCACTTCAGAGCAGCGTGGGCGGTTCCGGCAAAAGCAAAGGCGAGACAGAGTGAGGCGATCGAGATTTTCATGGGTTTCTTGGCTAGAAAAAGAATCCGAAACCGAGGTTTCCGCCAACGGAATCAATCCCGTAGTTCGGTTTCTTGATTTCGGCGTTGGAGATGTGGCGATAACCGCCCTCGATCACGAGCGACCAGCGATCGCCCAACATGATGCGCGTGCCGCCGATGCCCTGGAGATTAAACTCGACTGGCAGGCTGATCAGTCCGCGCGATTCGCGTTCGCCGATATTGGTGTAAACGCCGCCCGCGCCGATCTGGAGATAGGGAATAACGCGGGACTGCGGCTGCACGAAGTTGTAGCGAAAGATGAGGGTGGCGCCCGTCATGACGTCACCGGGGCCGTCGAAGATTCCCCCACCGAAGAGTTCGCCGAGGACCTCAGTATTTCCCGAGAGCGGCCCCAACCGCCAAGGATCGTTCAGCATGATGCCGAAGCGCGTGCTATTGATCGCGAAGTCGATCGCCGGTCGGTTGTTTTGCGTCGTATCGAAGAAGAAAAAGGCGCCGGTCACGTTCTGGAATTCCTTCGCGCCGCGACTGAAATTGCTCTCAGGTTCCTGCGCCATCGAGGTGGGCACGGGTTGTTCCGCTGCGGCGTAGGCGCCAGGGAGAGCGCTCAGGAAAACCAGGACACCCGAGGCAAGAAACCTTTTCATCTCCGCGCGATGAAACGCCAGCCTTGAGACATTGTCAATCACCCCAATGCAGGGGCGGGCGGACGCGGGGCTACCGGTAATAATCGCGCACGTAATCCGCCACCGCATCATGCCAGTCGCGCGGGGCTTGGTCGGCCAGCCGGGCATATTTTTCCGTGCCGAGAACGGTGTAAATCGGCCGACGCGCGACGAAATTCGTCATCTCGCCTAACGACACCGCGCCGACCGTTTTCGCCTGCATCGGGACGCCAAATCGATGACAGCAATCGAGCGCCCATTGGGCATATTCCTGCCAGCTGCACTCGCCGCGATTCGCGAGATGCAGAATGCCGTTGGCCGTCGAGAGTTGAAGCAGAGGCTCCAGCATGGCGGCAATGTCCGGCGTGTAAGTTGGGGTCGAGAACTTATCTGAAACCGCGGCGACCTGCTCTTCAGTCCGCGCCTTTTTCAGGATGGCGTCGACAAAACTCGGGCGATCCGGACCAAAGACCCACGAAACGCGAATGACCAGGGCGCGGTCGTTGGCCTCCAGGACCTGAATCTCCCCTGCCCTTTTCGATTCGCCATAAACGCTGATCGGCTTCACCGGATCCTCCTCGGAGTAAGGCGCGCGCTTCTCACCGTCGAAAACATAGTCGGTGCTGACATGCACAAAGCGGCTCCCCTTTTGACGACAAATCTCCGCCAATAGTTGCGGCGCCTCGGCATTCAGAAGCATCGCCTCCTCACGGTGATCTTCGCAATAATCCACGTTCGTTAGGGCTGCGGAATTGATCAGGACATCGAAAGCGAGCGGTTCCAGCGTTTCGCGCAGGAGGGGCAGCCGCGCCAGATCAAGTTGGGCGTGAGTGAAGCCGATTACCTCGTGCCGCGCAGCGTATTCGCGTACCAGGGCCGCTCCCAGTCGCCCACCGGCGCCGACCACGGCCACCTTGAGATTCTTAGTGTGACTCTGCTGCACGGTGCCGTTGATCAATCACACTTGTGCGGTGCAATCAAGGCCCAGGAACTCCTTGCCTCGAAAATGCTTTGACCGAGAACGGCGCGTCTGGTCGCAAAACAACCAGATTCGTTAGTGTTGACAGGTGGCCCAGAAGTAGCTCAGGTTCCGAATACTATGCGCGCGATCTGGAAGGGCAGCATCAACTTCGGTCTCGTTTACATCCCGGTCTCGGTCTATCCGGCGACCAAGGAAGAGAAGATTAGTTTCCGGCAATTGCGGGCAAGCGACCTGAGCCCGATCCGTTACAAGAAAGTCGCGGAAGCCGATCAGAAAGAGGTGCCGGCGGACCAAATCGTAAAGGGCTTCGAGTACGAAAAGGGAAAGTGGATCACCTTGCGTGACGAGGATTTCGAAAAGGTGCAGATCGAATCCACTCACTCGGTTGAGATCACTGACTTCGTCGACCAGGCGCAGATCAATCCGAAGTTTTTTTACAAACCCTACTTTCTCGAGCCGCAGAAGGGCGGCGAGAAAGCGTATGCCCTTCTGCACAAGGCCCTGACCACTTCCGGCAAAGTCGGGGTTGCAAAGGTGGCGATCCAAAAACGGGAATATCTCGCGGCTGTGAAACCGGACGGACTCTTTTTGATTCTGGAGCTGATGCATTTCGCGCAGGAAGTTCTCGAGCCTTCTTCCCTGAACAACGGAGCCGATCGCACCGTTTCGCCTCAGGAGTTGAAGATGGCGACGGCGTTAATCGACGCGATGACGACCGATTGGGAACCATCGAAATACCAGGATCAGTACCAGACCGCGCTCATGCAGCTGATCGAAGAGAAGGCCCAGAAGCGAGCCCCGGCGCCGAAAGTGAGCGCGCCGCGGATTCAGCCTAACGTCATCGACATGGTGGCCGTTCTGCAGCAAAGCCTGCAGCGCGCGGGATCGAAGGCAAAGACTTCGAACGGTCGGTCCCCTTCTGCCAAGAGCACCGCTGCCCTGGTCAAGCGCAAGCGTCGGTCGGTCGCGGCGTAGCCTCTTTCCCCTAACGAGCGAATGACGCCTCGGCATACCAGCGAGGTATCCGCTGGGTAACAGAACTGTTACGATCCACCGGTTGCCGGGAGAAGTCTCATGACGCGACCTTTCTTCAAAGGAAGGGAAAACAATGAGACATACCAAGACCATACCCGCCGGGACCCTTCGTACGACATCGCGCCGCCCAAAGGGACAACTCCCGGACTGGCTGCTGGCCATCATTTCGGCAGTTGCTGTCAAAGCGACTACAGTGTTCTCCTGCAAGGCGACGGAAAGATAATTACCGTCGGTTACCCTAACTCCGAATCCTCCGATTCTGATTTCCTGCTGGCGCGCCTCACTACCACGGGCGCGCTTGACACGACCTTTGGGATTGCCGGTAAGGTGCGGACGTCTCTGGGAGACCTAAACGACGGCGCGAATGCCGCCCTCCTCCAGTCGGACGGCAAAATCGTGGCGGTCGGATATCATCCCACGGCCACAAACCGGTTTTCCGAGTTCGCTGCCGCGCGCTATCTCGGGAGTTCGAGTGTGCTTTCTCTAGCTTCGGCCATTTCTCGCAAGACCCAGGCGGCGCGGGCGCATTCGACACACCGCTTCCCCTGACTGGAGAGCCAGGCGTAGAAGACAGGACCACAGGCGGCAGTTACACCATGGTCTTCAACTTTAGCAGTGATGTCGTAAGCGGCACCGCCAGCGTGACGACTGGAGTTGGCGGCGTGCTGGGCAGTCCTGTTTTCGCCGGCAACACGATGACTGTCAACCTTACGGACGTGGCGGACGTCCAAAAGATCACTGTTACATTAACCAACGTGACCGGGAGCGATTCTCAAGTGTTACCGAGCGCAGGGGTGAGCATGAATGTTCTGGTCGGCGATACGAACGCTGATAAGACGGTGAACAACATGGATGTAAGAGCGACGAGAGGTCAGGTCGGCATAGCTGTAACCGCCCTCAATTTCCGCGAAGATCTCGATGCGAACGGGGTCATCAACAAAGCGGACGTGACCGTTGTAAAGAACGCGGCCGGGCATTCTCTGCCGTAACCGCAAGAGAGACGCCGATCAGCCCGGGCTTTAAGGCAGCCTATATACCTCGACCAGCCCGATGCCGATTCCACCGTCCTTGCCCGCAACAATCGCGGTGTAACCACCGGGAGCGAGCGTGCTTTCAATCGCCGATTCCAACGGATTCCCTGGAGCAAGGCCAGATGCCTGAATCTCGGCCTGTTGTGAATCGGCCCAGTCATCATTGAACGCCACAAGCGCGCCGTTCTCGTCATGCAGCTCGAGTGTCGGATTGGCCAGAACTCCCGTTACTCCTGACTGCGCCAGTGAAGGACCGAGCGCCCGGGTGACAATCGTCGAAGCCTGTGATCCGCCGACAATGAAGCCACCGATCATCACGTTAGAGGCGGTCTGCACAAAGCCGCGTGTACTGAGATTGGAAACCACGGCCGGCGACGATTGATCCAAGTCGTAGATTTCCGCGAGTCCGATGCCAGTTTCACCATGCGAGCCGCGAGCGATCGCAGTGTAGGAACCCGGAGCAAGATCTGCGATAAGCGCGGCTTCCGCGGGATTAGTCGGGGCAATGGTCGTGGCGCGAATCGCAGCTACCTGATCCTCGGTGATCAAGCCGCCAAGCTGCGTTGTCTGCCAGTTATCGTTGCTGGCGATGGTCGCCCCGCTCGCATCATGCAGTTCCAGAAACGGATCGGAAAGCGGCGCCGAAATTCCCTCCTGCGCGAGGGAGGGACCGATTGCCCGGAGCATGACGCGATTGGTGCCGCTACCTCCCACAATGAAGCCACCAATCGCCACGTTGTCATTCACACCTATCTGCAAGCGGGCGGAGACATTTAATAACTCACCCGCGCTGCCTTGCACCAGGACAGGGACGGTAACGGTCGCGTAATCTCCCGTCACAGTAGTCACCGTAAGGTGCGCGGAATAACTTCCGGGCACAGGAAAGGTCTTAACCGGGTTTTGTTCATCCGAGAACGTGCCGTCGTCAAATGTCCATGAATAATAGGCTATGCCCGAACCGGGATCGATGACGTTGGTCGAAAACTGAGTCACGAGGCGCGCTTGTCCACTTGCGGGATTCGCGGAAGCGGTCACGACCGGGGGCGACACTAAGTCGGGCTTCAAGAACCAGGAGGTCGCCGTCGGGTCGGTCTTGAAGAAATCAAGGAGTTGGTCCGCCACTTTCGCCACTCCATCCGGAGCGGGATGAGTAAAATCCCCTTGCAGGTCCTTGCAGAGCCAGGTGAATCCATCGCTCCGGGGGGTTGTGCCATCAGCCCACAAGTAAGGACCCCACTTCAAGTACGGCGCCACGACCAGGCCCTTGGAGGCGTCGAAATTCAGGTTGTTTATGCCGTTGATCTGATCAGCGATGGTCCATTGCACGGCAAAGCCAGACTCGTAGGCGAATGGCTCGGGATTAACTGTGTTCAGTTCTTCCGTGTAAGCTCGCGTGCGACTGGAAATATAGATGATCCGGACATTTGGGTAACGCGATTTCACCAACCGGATAATTGTCTCCAAGTTCGTTTGCAACACTTGCGCGTGCGCCGGAAAATCGCCGTAACCCTGGGGAGTATCGAGAGCCAGTTTCATCCACACCACCTCCACCTGGGCGGCGCCAAGCCCAGCGTCGGCCAGTCGCTGCGACAGAGTGGTCCACGCTACACCCTGCGGGTCCGCCCAGTCGATCGCGTCCTGTCCACCTTGCGCGCCGTCCACGATTGTCACTTTGGGATTTTTGCTCGGATCAGCGTCCGCGCGCGGCTTGAAGGACTCGGGGCCATCGGAAAATTCAAACGTCGTATTGGAAAGCCCGATCGAGATGAGGCCGATCTGGCCTTGGGATTCATCCACTTGGCCGACGGCGTTCAGAGGCAACACTTGAGCAGCCTGCGCGAGCCCGGCAGTGTAATGCGCAGCCGGCACGGTGTTACTGCCGTTCGAATAGAGACCGCCCTGAAATCCCTGATAGGTGGCTCCACCCAGGTCTGGCAGCGGAATGTTTCCTGTGCTGACGAGCGAGCAGTCAGCCATCGCTGCAACAGGCAGCAGCCCAAGCAGCGCAGCGAGCAAACTCAACGTCCGTGGACGCAACATCCTCATCATACCTATGAACCGATGCGGGCCAGGAGCACAAGATCGAAGTTGATTCCTTTCAACTTCGTAATCTCTTATTCATCCTCCATGCGAGCGGAACGTGCTCCTGTTACGAACTTTGCCACTTGTGGCACTTACCGCTATGTTAACACCAGAAGGGCAGATCGAAGAGTCCAGACAATTGCGTCCAGACAGTGAATCACTGCAGCAAAGCGAGAGTATTTCATTCACCATGCATGTCCTAATCGTTGAAGATGAACAAAAGATCGCCGCGTTTCTGCGCCGCGGATTAACTGAGAATGGTTTCGTTGTCGATGTCGCGGAGGACGGCGAACAGGGGCTGGAATATGCGCTCGCGCGCAAGATGGATCTCATCATCCTGGACGTCGTCCTGCCCAAGCGCGACGGCTGGTCGCTCATCGCCGAGCTTCGCAAGGCGGATATCCATACCCCGGTCTTATTCCTGACCGCGCGGGACAGCGTGCCCGACCGGGTCAAGGGCTTCGACCTCGGGGCCGATGATTACCTGATCAAACCCTTCCATTTCTCCGAGCTGCTCGCGCGAGTGCGTTCGCTCATGCGGCGCTCGCCCGAGCGGCGCGAGGAAACGATCACGGTCGGCGATCTCGAGATCGATGCCCGCCGCCACAAGGTCACGCGCGGGGGCACCGCCCTGAATCTCACTCCGAAGGAATTCGCGCTTCTCCTTTTCCTCGCCTCTTCGGCCGGCGACATCGTCTCGCGCACGGAAATTGTGGAACAGGTCTGGGATATAAATTTCGACACCGGGACCAACGTGGTCGACGTCATGATGCGGCGTTTGCGGGCCAAGGTAGATGATCCTTTCGAGACCAAACTCATCCAGACCATCCGCGGCGTCGGATATGTCCTCCGCGCCGAATAAGCCGGAGACTCACTCGGCTCCCCCGGCGGGGCGTGTTCGCTCCTGGTCGATCACGCTCCGGCTCGTCCTCCTTTTCACGGTCGCGGCCGCCTTCCTTCTCGTTTTGGCGATGGGGGCCGCTTACTGGACGGTGGTCCAGCATGTGGTGCATGATAACGACCGTTATATCACTGAAAAACTGGCCGCGCTCCGGGCGGATATCGCGGCGGATGCCGGCGCGGAGTCTCTCGCTCGCGAGCTAAAAATCATCCGCGCGGCCGACAAGACTTATGCGGTGCGCGTGCTCGACTCCGCTGGCCATATCGTGGCAGAGAGCCCGCGGATGGGCGTCTTGCTGCCGATCGAATCGTTTCCGACAGACCTTTCGGTGCGGGGCGAGCGACCCGTTACGACCGTCCTGCAGACTCGCAACCACAAAACCTTCGCCTTGGTTACGGCCGTGGCCGAAGTTGGCGGCCACCGGCTTACCCTGCAGCTGGCGCAGGACCGGACGCACGACGACAGATTCATCGCGCACTACGCCGCGCTTCTGACCGGCATGCTCGGCTGCGCGGTCCTGACCTGCGCGGGCGTTGCCTCGCTCGTCACTCGCCGAAGTTTGCGCCCGCTCAAGACCCTGGCCGACGCGGTCGAGCGCGTGGGCGCAATGCATCTCGACGAACGAATGGCGGTCGACCGCTGGCCCGAGGAGCTGCAGCCTCTTGCCCTCAGCTTTAACAAGATGCTGGCTCGGCTCGAGGAATCCTTCACCCGGCTCTCGCAATTTTCCGCCGACCTCGCGCATGAACTCCGCACGCCGATCGCCATTTTACGCGGCGAAGCCGAAGGGGCTTTGACCAAGCCGCGCTCCTCCGAGCAATACCGCGAGGTCATCGAGTCGAGCCTGGAAGAATTTCAAGGCCTCTCCTCCATGATCGACAACCTGCTCTTCCTGGCCCGGGCCGAGACGAGCGGCTCATTCAACCGCAACTACTTCGACGGACGCGCCGCGATCGATGAGATTCGTGAATTCTATGAAGCCGTCTCGCAGGACAAGGGGGTCGAAATTACGTGTCGCGGCGAGGGCCAGGTTTACGCAGATTCCGGGCTGTTCCGCCGGGCCTTGATCAATCTCCTGACTAACGCGCTCCGCTTCACGCCCTCGGGAGGCAGCGTGAACGTCGCGCTCGAGCGCCGCGATGGCGGGGCACAAATTTCGGTCACGGATACCGGCTGCGGGATTTCTTCGAAGCACGTCCCGCATGTTTTCGATCGCTTCTTCCGCGGGGACGCGCCGCGCAATTCACAAGGGACCGGCCTCGGGTTAGCGATCGTTAAATCGATCATGCGGGTGCACGATGGTGACGTCACGGTGCAGAGCGAATTGAAACAGGGAACCGTCGTTAACCTGCAGTTTCCCGACGCCAAGACCAACGGTGAGGCCACCCGCCCCGTGCTGCCCGCCTAACGACGACCTCCCTCATCTTCGCAAGGCAGGAAACCAGGTCTCCAGAAGTGGATATTCTGGTTTTTTCGTGCATAGTAGGCGGCTTCTCTCCTCGTGATGAAATTCAAGGCTCTTTTCCTCGCGCTCGCCTGCCTGGGCACGCAGCCACTTTTCGGTTACGCCCTTGAAGGGGAAGCCTGGACACTGAACCGAACAGTCGCGATGCAACTCTCGCTTGGGGCCGCCAGAACGCTCGATGACGGCAGCACTTCCTACAACCAGGTCGCCCAGGACGCCCTCAACATCTGGAACCCGTACCTCGCGCACATGCGATTCTCGACCGTCCTTTTCTCGCCGGTCGTTCCCACTTCGGGCGATGATGAGAATTCCGCCTTTTTTTCCGCCAACGTCTTTGGCGACGATTTCGGATCCGGCGCTCTCGCCGTCACTTTGCTCAGCTTTCGCGGGAGCGTTTTCGAGGAATCCGACACCGTTTTTAACACCTCCTACACCTGGGATTCCTACCGCGGCCCGCTGCTTTCCAATGTGATCGATTTCCGCCGGGTCGCGATCCATGAGTTTGGTCACGCCCTCGGCCTGGATCATCCCGATGATGCCGGACAGACGGTCGACGCGATCATGAATTCGCGCGTCAGCGACACCGATACCGTGACCGCGGACGACATCGCGGGGGCGGAATCGATTTACACCGACGGACCCGCCTACCAACTCAGCCCGGATGCGCCGGTCCTGAAAAATCTCTCCACCCGCGGCTTTATCGACAGCGGGGAGAACATCATGATCGGCGGCTTCATCGTCCAGGGATCGCAACCGGCGACCGTTATCCTGCGCGCGATCGGGCCTTCGCTTGCCGCGGTCAATATCGGGGCGCCGTTGGACGATCCGATGATCACCGTTTACGACTCCAACCAGCACCAGGTCGCGAGCAACGACGATTGGTTCACGAGCAGCAATGCCGAAACGATCGCCAGCTTCCACCTCGATCCGCCGAATAGCCGCGAATCCGCTGTCTATCTCACCCTCCAACCCGGCGCCTACACTGCGGTTGTGCAGAGTTTCACGAATGCGCAGCAGCCGCCCACTTCCGGCGTCGGCCTGTTTGAGCTTTACGATCTGAGCACGAATGGCAGTCGCGCTGGAAATATTTCCACTCGCGCCGAGGTCCTTGGCGGAAGCAACGTCCTGATCGGCGGAACGATCATCGGCGGGACCGATCCCAAGACTGTCGTGGTCCGTGCGATTGGGCCGTCGTTAGGCGCAGCCGGTATTTCCAATCCCCTTTCCAATCCGACTCTCGAGCTGCACGACAGCGACGGCGCTCTCCTGCAATCGAACGACGACTGGCAACAAGGCGCGGATGCGCAGGCCATCACCGACCTGAACCTGGCGCCCTCGGATGCCAAGGAATCGGCGCTCCTCGCGACCCTCGCTCCGGGCGCTTATACCGCGATCGTGCAGGGCGTCGGCAGCGTGACCGGTGTTGCGCTGGTGGAAGTCTACGACACCAGCCCGTCGCCCTAACGAGTTACAGGCCCATCTCGCGACCGCGCGCCGCGGCCGCTTCCACCGCGGCAGCCAGACCCGCCGCCGTCCCGCGTTTTTCCATCTCCGCCAGGCCGGCGGCCGTCGTTCCGCCGGGTGTGATGACCATGCGGCGCAATTCCTCGGGCGAAAGTTTGCTTTCCAGCGCGAGCTGCGCCGCCCCGCGCACGGTTTGCGTGGCCAGGCCTAACGACGTCTCCGCCGGCAGACCGCACGCCCTCCCGCCCGTCGCCAGCGCTTCGACCACGGTGTAAACAAAAGCCGGCCCGCTCCCGGCCAGCGCGGTGACGGCATCGATCTGGTTTTCCTCCACTTCCGCCACGAACCCGATCGCGGAAAAAATCTCCCGCACCCGCGCGCAATCTTCCTCCGTTGTCCGCGCCCCGCGCGCCAGCGCTGTCGCCGCCTGGCAAACGGCCGCCGGCGTATTCGTCATCACCCGCATGAAGCGCGCCGGCGACTTCTCCTCCATGCTCGCGAGGCGAATCCCGGCGGCCAGCGAAATAACGAGCTTCTCCTCAATCGCGTCGCCCAATTGCTCGATCGCCTGCAGCACCACCCCCGGCTTCACTCCGATCAAGATCACATCCGCCTTCTTTGCGACCTCTGCGTTCTCCGCCGTCACACAAATCCCCTCCCCGCCCAGCGTGCTCCGCGCCGCGTCGTTAGGCTCAGCGGTCAGGATCTCATCCGGCGCGCAAAATTTCGCCCGCACCAGCCCGCGCATAACCGAGCCCGCCAGCTTGCCGCCGCCGATGAATCCGAGCCGATACCGCTGGTCGTTAGTTTGTAAACTCATGGGATGAGCGGATATTAGCCGATGGTAAGCGTTGGTGTAAATTTCGGTCTCGATCTCGCCGCGGAAATCACCGCGCTCAAGCAGGAGCGCAAGGCCGTTATCCTCGCCCACAACTACCAGGTGCCGGAAATCCAGGACGTGGCCGATTTCGTCGGCGACTCGTTAGGCCTGAGTTTTGAGGCGGCGAAAACGGATGCCGAAGTGATCCTCTTTTGCGGCGTTCATTTCATGGCGGAGACCGCGAAAATTCTCAACCCGGCCAAGAAAGTCATCCTCCCCGATCTCGATGCCGGCTGCTCCCTTTCCGAATCCTGCCCGCCGGAAAAGCTCGCGCTATTCCTCGAGCAGCACGCGGAGAAAAACTATTACGTCATCGCCTACATCAATTGCAGCGCGGGTGTGAAAGCCCTCTCCGACGTTATCTGCACGAGCGGCAACGCCGAGAAGATCGTGAGGGCGGCGCCCGCCGATCGCAACATTCTCTTCGTCCCCGATCAAAATCTCGGCGCCTGGGTGATTGAGCGCACTGGGCGCCCGATGGATCTGTGGCAGGGCAATTGTTACGTCCACATCGAGTTCACCGCGCGCAGCATCGGCGCGATACACGCCGAGCATCCCGGCGCGCCGGTGGTCGCTCATCCCGAGTGCCCCTACGCCGTGCGCTTGCTGGCGGATGAAGTTTGCTCCACGGAAAAAATGGTCACTTACTGCCGGGAATCGCCGGCCAAAGAAATCATCGTCGTCACCGAGGCGGGCATGCTGCACCGGTTGAAAAAAGAAATTCCCGACAAGCTCTTCATCCCCGGTCCGACCGAGCGTTGTGCGTGTGCCGAATGCCGGTTCATGAAAATGAACACCCTGCAAAAAGCCTACGACGCCCTGCTCAATCTCCAGCCCGAAATCATCCTCCCCGAACCTCTCCGCCAACGGGCCGAGCTTCCCATCCAGCGCATGCTCGAGTTGAGCCGCTAGCTTCGCCTAACGACTAATCCCGTTCTTTAATTCCCAAACCCGAAGCGCGGCCAGGATCAGGCGTCGTTCGCGCGGACTCGGGACCGCATACGAATCGACCGCGTCTATCATTTCCCGCGGTTGCCGTGGCAGAAGTGTCGATTCCAGCCTGGACAAATCGTGGTGCGCAGGCCGCCTCCGGCGTCCACTTTTGTCGTTTGCTTTTGCCTTCATCATCTGGGTCGGGGCCTCCAGGGGAGAGACACAGCTAAAAGATCAGGGCGGAGTCCCCCGAGGGAAACCTGTTCGATCCCTAGCTCGAAAACCTACCTCTCGAAACGCTTCCCGCTCAGCAACGCGAAGATGAAGATCATGAAGGCGAGCAAGGCCAATCCCGCCTACCGACCCGCGAGTTCCAGCTCATCGGCAAAGAGAACGAAGCCGCGATTAAATATCAGATCACCGCCACCAGGAGCTCACCGAGATGCGCGCGACACATTATTCCGCCGCGGCCTCCCATTAGATCGCCGCCCTCCGGGCGACGGCTGGTGTCATGCGAAGCCGTTCCTCTTCCATCAGGCTAACGGGCTTGCTCACAGCGAGTAATCCTCCCTAAGGTGGCGAAGTGCGACGCGCCTTCCAGCCAGCGATTATTTCTGCCTTTGCCGACTACCGGCGGGCGGATTTCTTCGCCGATCTCTCGGCTGGACTAACGGTTGGCATCATTGCCCTGCCGCTTGCCATCGGATTCGCGATCGCGTCCGGCGCCACGCCGCAGCAGGGGCTTTGGACCGGCATCGTGGCCGGGCTGGCCGTGGCGTTACTCGGCGGGTCGCGTTTTCAAATCGCGGGGCCGACCGGTGCGTTCGTGCCGGTGCTCTTCTCGATCATGGCCGCGCACGGGTCTGGCGGCCTGGCCCTCGCCGTCATGATGGCGGGAGTGATGCTGATCGTCGTCGGCGCGCTCAAGATGGGGCGGCTCCTGAAATTTTTTCCCTATCCGGTGGTGGCCGGGTTCACCAGCGGCATCGCAGTGATCATCTTCTGCGGGCAGCTGAACGAATTCTTCGGTCTCGGCCTCAGAATGCCGGAGCACGTCCCACAACAAATCGGCGCGCTCGCGCGTCACCTGCCGGGCTTGAACGGCTATGCGCTCGCGACCGGCCTTCTCTCGTTAGGCACGCTCTATCTCTGGCCGCGAGTGACGAAGCGCATCCCGGCGAGCATCGTGGCAGTGGTCGTGACGGCGCTCGTGGCCTGCTTCGCCCACTGGCCGATCGCGACGATCGGGAGCAAATTCGGGGGAATCCCAAGCGGCTTTCCCGGATGGCATTTTCCCGCGGTCTCACTGGAAGCGATGCGGGTGTTGATGGGGCCGGCCTTTACCATCGCGGCGCTGGGCGCAATCGAGTCGCTCCTTTCCGCGATGGTCGCCGACGGCATGGCGGACACGCGCCACGATCCGAACCAGGAACTGATCGGCCAGGGTATCGCGAACATCCTTTCGCCATTGGCCGGCGGCATCGCGGCCACCGGTGCGATCGCGCGGACAGCGGCGAATATTCGAAACGGCGGGCGGACGCCGGTGGCGGGGATTGTTCATTCGCTCGTTCTGCTTCTCGTCGCGCTCGTCGCCGCGCCGCTCGCTTCCTACATTCCGCTCGCCACTCTCAGTGCGATTCTGCTCGTCGTGGCGGTGCGGATGGCGGAAGTGCACACCTTTGTCGAGTTATGGCGCGGGCCGCGGGCCGACTTCGCCGTCATGGCGACCGCCTTTGGCCTAACGATTGTTTTTGATCTGACGATCGGGGTCGGCGCGGGGATGCTCATGGCGGTCGTCCTCTTCCTGCGCCAGATGGAATCGATCTCGCAGATCCGGCTGGTGACCAGCGAAAGCGAGCCCGAAGCCGAGGGCGGGCACAGCCTGCGTGGCAAAGAAATCCCCGCCGGCGTCGTCCTTTACCGGATCGAAGGTCCGTTGTTCTTCGCCGCGGCGGAGAACCTTGACATGGCGCTGCGCGCTTCCGGCGGGAAACCGAAGGTCGTCATTTTCCGCATGCGCAATGTCCCGGCGATGGACGCGAGCGGCTTGCACGCCTTCCGTGTGGCGGTCGAGAAACTGCATCGCGACGGCGTGAAAATCCTGCTCACGGCGGTCCAGCCTCAGCCGATGAAAGTCATGTTCGAATCGGGCTTCGTCTCCCAGCTGGGCGAACACAAATTCTTCGGTGACCTGGACGACGCGCTGAAGACTGCGAGACAACTACTGGCGAAAGCGTAGTCGGAAGCACGCACGATACGCCCCGGCGGCGGATA
>DASXYO010000273.1:0-4099 GCA_036502465.1 Chthoniobacterales bacterium | reverse complement strand
TAGAAGTCGTTCGAGTAAGCGATATGCCCGAAGAGCAGGATGAAACCGACTAACGGGATGCGTGCGAGTTTGCCGAAAAGCATTGAGAACAAATCACCGGAGAATCTGAGGAAAGTAACGTATTTCGTATTGTTCCTACTGTAATAACTGTTGAGGCGAGTGTGGGTCAGTTCGCGACCGCGAGGAGAACAGAAGTGACTGGTCCTAGTCAAGCGTGTTCTTCTCTGGCGCGGAAGCACTCCCCGGCGCACAAGGCGCGCCGGAGGGCTTTGCCTATGCTCGTTAGGCGGGAGGCGGGGTGACGGGTGGTTCTCCAGGCGGAAGGGGGTCTTCGGCGAGGGTGCCGTCGTCGTTCACGTAGACGACGCCCCACTTGCGCGCCTTGGCCCGGCGGCTCGAGGCGCTGGGGTCCTGGCGCACGTTGAACTCGACCGTGTCACAGATATCGACCGCCAGGGCGTGGCCTTCGGCGTAGAGGGCGCTGACGTCTTCTTCTTCCTTGTTTGTCTGGGCCTGGGCGGCGTCGCTCTGGTCGTTCACCCACTGGATTCCAGTTGAAATCCACCTCGGTGGCCGCATCGCCCTGCGCGGCATGGGCGTTTCCACTTTCGGCATCGGTCCCGTGAAATCGCGGTCTCGTCGTGACGTTCATTCCGGCCAGCTTGATCTTGGCGGGATCGCCTTTGGCGATGCCGTTGACGTAGGCGGCCTCGATTTTGAGGTCGGCTTCGCCGAGGTCACGCTCATGGCGGATTTGCACCGTCAATTGCGTGGCCTGCTGCAAGAGCTGGGTCCGCTGGTCGATCAAGGCCCTGGATGGTGGCGGCGCGAGCCGACAGCACGCTCAGGGCCACATCGGGGGTCGGAAAGACCACCAGAGCGGCCGTGGTCGCCATCTCCGTGGGGACGAGCTTGAGCAGGGCGGCGAATTCCTCATGGGTCAGCGCCTGCAACTCTAGTTTGGTTCTATTATGTTCTCTCACCTCGCTTTGTGGCTGGTTGCCTCGCTCTGGGAGGGAGGGAAAATCAAGTCCGAGGGGGTCATAAAGCCGTCGCCTGGGGTCATGAAATCCCCACATGAGCTCGAAAAACGGCTGCCCGATGGCAGGTAGTCGCAAAATGAGAGCGGGAAATCCGCGCTGTTGGGCTAACGAAAGCCGGCGGCGCGGGGCGGTCCCGGTTTGGTTTTCAGAAAAATCCGGAGCTTGCTTCACGGAGGGCGGTTGCCACAGGCTGGAGCCCTCATGGCAAAACGTCGCGAAGAATGGCGCCATCTCGTCCTGCTGATCTCGATTCTTTTCCTCTTCGTGATCACGCCCCTCGTCGCGATCTTTCGGCACGGCGTGCTCTTCATGAACATCGTCGCCGCGATCGTGCTCGCGGCCGGGACTTACGCGCTCAGCACGCGGAAACGGCTCTTCTTCATCGCGCTCGGGATTTGCGGAGTCTCGGTCCTCGCGACCTGGTTGCTCCTCATTACCCAGCAGCGCTGGGCGGCCATCTTCTCGCACAGCTGCGTCGTGGTTCTCATCCTCTATTTCAGCGTCACGATTCTCGCCTATGTGCTGCGCGGGACCCGCGTGACGATGGACAAGATCTTCGCCGCGATCTGCGTTTACCTGCTCATCGGCTACGCTTGGACGTTTGCCTACGCGCTGACCAGCGAGCTTCAGCCGGGCGCGTTTGGCGCCCTGCCGGCCACCCCGCCTAACGAATACGTGGGTCATGTGCTGGTCCTGCGCTATTTCAGCTTCACCACCCTCACCACGGTCGGCTATGGCGACATTGTGCCGCGTTCCGCCGCCGCCCGCACCCTCGCCGTGCTCGAGGGTGTGACCGGGCAGATTTACCTCACCGTCCTCGTGGCGCGGCTCGTCGGGCTGCACATCGTGCACGCGCAGAGAGGCAGTCGGGACGACTGAGGCGCCCGGCCCAACGCCCGGCGCCGGAACAAATTTTCTTTCGGTTAGGCATTTCCGGGGTCGTTATTTTCCGATTTTGCGCTATACTCCGCGATGGCTAAACCATCCGGTACGTTCTTTTCCCGTCGCGCCCCTGATATCATCACCGAAGAGCTGGTCGCGGTCCTGTCTTCCAAGACGGCCTTCGAATTCAAGCCGCTCTTCGACATTCTGCTCGCCAACCTGCGCGAGCGGAACGCAGCCAGTGGCGGGGAGGAAATGCTCCGCCTCCGCTCCTACGAGAAGCTGCAGGGTCTCGTGAGCCAGGGCGCGGTCGACCGCAAGGTCAATGGCACGGTGAAAAAATACAAAGGCGTGCCGGCGCGCATGATGGCGCTGCGGGCGGAAATGAAAACGCTCCGGGCCGATTGGAACGAGCGGGCCCAGGCGAAAGCCGCGGCCGCGCAGTAAGCCGTCTCGTTCGCCGGGATCACTGATCCCGAACAGAGCCTGACTTTTTTCGTCAACCCAGCCGGACCGTCGATCCTGGTTACAGGATGTTTACGCACCGCAGGTCTCCGATCTCGGCGCATCGTTTCGAGCGCCGTCCACGAAGTCGAGCGACCTCTTATCAGACCGGCGGGAGGGGAAAAACCGTCACGTTCACCCCGCGCGACATGATGATGTGATCGGGTGAGCGACCTGTCGCGGGGAATCCATCCATCTCCACCGTTTTCGGGGACGAGGAAATCGCCGGCTGATCGGCGACAGTAGGAGAATTCATCGAGGGGAGGTAGATGGATCGGTGGACGCGTAGCAACCATTTGCTTTTCCTGCCTCCAATTCTCTAAGCCGTCGCGACCTTACGGCTTCTTCAGGGTATCAAGAGCGGACGTCGGTCTGGTATCCGATGTCCCGCGCCAGATCGGTCCGTCGTCTTCGTGTGGCGGAAGAGTCTGGCCCTGTTTCAAGGCGATTGGTTTGCTGTCGCCCATTCGAAAGACCGGCAGGATCGGATTGCCATGATTGTCCTTTTTGTAGGTACCGCCTTGCTTCTCGAGCAGCAGGATGGCGTGAAACGTCCCGCCCGGTTGCTCGCCGATCAGCACCTCGATCGGATAAGACTTGCCCGCTTCCACCTGGATGCCCGGCCCTTTGGAAAAACCTCCCGGTTGTTTCCAGGCCGGCGGGGGAGGCCAGCCGTAGTCGTAGTGGGCCGTAGGCCTAACGAGGCCGTTATTGTCGATGTCGAAATTGGCACTGAGGACGGAGTTACCGTTGAAGCGCACGCAAAGCACATCGTCACCGGCTCCGACGAAATAGAAGGTTCCGGTCTCCGACGGAATGACGTTGCCCTTATACCAGGCCAGCCAAAGCGACGGTTTCACATCACGCTCGACCTGGAATGCTTTCGGTCCTTCATCGGCCTTGATCGACGGGATGAGAAACTGCGAGGAATAGAGAGGCTTCGAAGCCTTGTAGTAGGGATTGAGGACAGCCTGGTTCCATCCGCTTTTCACAAACTCGATTACGACCTTGCTGTATTTGTCCTTGTCCATCCCCGTGTCCTTCCGTCCCGGACTCTGTTTCAGGTCGTAGAATTCTCCCTTCAAACCGCCGCTCGCCTCACGCAGGCCGAACATGGAAACCAGCGAGCCACCGGCGGCGCCGCCGCCCGCGGTCATGGGACCCGCCGAGGCGCCCAGGCTCGCCCCGCCCGCACCCGCCATCTGATTCGGAGAAGTCGGCGAGGTCGGCATGCTCGGCATTTCCGGGAGAGTGACTTTGGAGATACCGGTGCTCACGATTCGTTTGATCGCCGGGGCTGTCATCGTGCTCTGCTTTTTCGCCATCTGCACCTTGTGCTCGATCGAGCGCGTCGCCCGGTTCGGGGAAGGAGGACCGCTCTGGAAAGTCAGCTTGCGCGCCGTGTTGTACTGCTGCACCACCCAGACGGCGGCGATCAGGCCAAGGACGACGTGAACCGCAATCGAGATGACAAGGAATCGCATCCCAAAGACCCGCCGCAGCCAGGTCATACGCGGCGGTGTCGCGGCCGCTTCGGTTTCGATCGATTCTGCCTCCGGAAGCACAGTGCTCATTTTCTAGAGCGGACAGATTCGCCGAAACATTCCGTCCAATATAGAACAAAATCACCGCGCTGCGGAAGGGGCCGGTTTTCGGAGGAGGCCCGACGC
>DASXYO010000272.1:0-10853 GCA_036502465.1 Chthoniobacterales bacterium | reverse complement strand
CCATCCGGAGAGAACAGACAGAATGAAAACTCAAATCCTATTATCTCTTGCGATGGCGGCGGGGCTCGCGTTGCCCGGCGTCCACGCGCAAAACCGTAATCACTCAGCGGTCGGCCAGTCGAAAGTCGGCGCAACCATTCGGGCCCACCTGGCGGCGCGATCCCGTCGCGCGCCCGGCAGTGTCGAACGGCTGGATCCAGCCGCGGGCCGATCTTCGGCAAAGCAGACGGTCGATCCGCAAACACTGGCCGCCAGGCAGGCAGCGCTCGCGAGTTATCCGCGCTACCGCCTCGTCGATCTCGGCGCGCTCGGCGGGCCGAACGCCACGGCCGTTCTGCCGGCGGTGATCCTGAACAACCGTGGCGAGAACATTGCTCAGGCCAGCACCGCCATTCTGGATCCTTATCCGTTTACCTTCGCGGATGACCTCATCTGGCACGGCATCTATCGAGGGCCGAATGGCGTCCTCAGCGATCTCGGGGCGCTGACCAGTGTCGCGCAATCCCTGCCCGTATGGATCAGCGGAAACGGTTTCATCGTCGGAACAAGCGAGAACGGGCTCCTCGACGACACGGCGGATTTTCCGCAACTCCGGCCTGTGCTGTGGGACCGGGCACACAATCTGGTTGACCTCGGCACCTTCGGGGGGAACACCGGTTGGGCAACGACGGTCAACAACAAAGGACAGGTGGGCGGCTACGCCACAAACACCATCCCAGAGGACCTCGACGTCGCCTCGTTCATGAACGGTTTTCTTCCCGCCGGGCAACAAGTGCGTGCATTCATCTCGAATGGCGGCCCGTTGCGAGATCTCGGCACACTGGGAGGAAACGATGCCGCCGTCCAGGCGAGCAACGAGCGGGGTGTGGTCGCTGGTCTCTCCTATACAAGCACGGAAATCAACGACACCACCGGCCTGCCGACAGTGCATCCGTTCATCTGGGCAAATGGAACGATGCAGGACGTCGGCAGCCTCGGCGGCACACTATCCACCCCGGCGAGTTTTGCCTACGGGCCGTTTGGGAAGTCCCTGAACAATCGGGGCGAGCTGGCCGGCACCTCCACGCTACCGGGTGATGAGACATGGCACGCGTTTGTTTGGACGAAGAACCAGCTGATCGAGATCGGCACGTTCGGCGGCGATAATTCCGAGGCGACCTTCATGAGCGACAAGGGAGAGGTGCTTGGTCGCGCCGAAGTCTCGCACGATCCTGTCGTGCGTCACGCCTTCCTCTGGGAGAAAGGTCGCATGACCGATCTCGGCGTGCCGGCGCCCTGCACCCGCGGCACCGCGCTGGCCATCAACTCGAGGGGTCAGATCGTTGGCGGCACCGGCGCCTGCACGGACGATCCGGATGACCCGCTCTATTTCAGCACCTTCTACATGGAGAAAGGAAAAGCGCCGGTTGACTTGAACGGCCTCATTACCCCGGCCTCCGACATTCACCTGGAAGATGCGAGCGACATCAACGACCTCGGCCAGATCTCCGCCGGCGGGTCCGGACCCGATGGGAGCACGCACGCGGTGCTGCTCGTGCCGATAAACTGATAAGTTCTCAAACGCCCAACGGAGCCGGCTCCTAAAGGGGCCGGCTCCAAGCGGCTTATGACTCGCAGGCACCCTTGCCATGATTCAGGCGATCTGCGCACAATGCGCGCGTGTTCGAGTGCCAGCTTGGAGGCGAAGGCCCGGAACGTTTCCAGGAGACGGCGTGGAGCATCGTCCTCGCCGCGGGAAATGCTTCCGAGCCACGTGCGCAACAGGCGCTGGCCGAGCTTTGCCGGATGTATTGGCCGCCGGTCTACGCGTATCTCCGCCGGCGCGGCTACAATCGCGAGGACGCACAGGACCTGACGCAAAACTTCTTCCAACACATGTTGCAGGACGAAACTTTGCGCCGCGCCTCGCCGGACCGGGGACGGTTCCGCAGTTTTCTCTTGGGCGCGCTGAACCGGGTGATCGCGGATGAATGGGCGCATCAGCATGCGCAGAGACGCGGCGGGAACGCGGCTTTCATTTCCATGGATGACTTCGCCGCCGAGGAAGCGCGGCATCGCGGCCTAACGAGTGATCTCAGCCCGGGAGAAACGCTCGACGCGCGCTGGGCCGGCGTGCTCCTGCAACGCGCTCTCGAGAAAGTGAAGGCGGAGTTTGCCGCCGAAGGCAAGGAGAAGACGTTCGAGGCGCTTTCCCCGTTTCTCGCCGGCGAAAAACCGGAGGTCACTTACCAGGAAGTGGCGCAACGGCTCGGTCTCGCGCTCGCCGCGGTCAAGACACACATCCATCGGCTGCGTCGCGAATTCGCGAGCGCAGTCCGGCGCGAAATCATGCAAACCGTCACTGCCCCGCACGAGGTCGATGAAGAACTGCGGCAGCTGCGCGGCGTCTTCGCCCGGGCCGCAGAGAAACAGGGGCTCTGATGGAAATTCTTGCCCAGAAGAAAATCTGCGAGACCTGCGGCTCGAGCCTCGACCTCGACATGGTGAGCGGGTTTTGCCCGGGATGTCTGCTCGAGACGGTGCTCGATACCGAACCACCACGCCGGACGTCCGGCAACCGGATCGAAGATTACGAGCTGCTGGGCGAGATCGCGCGCGGCGGAATGGGCGTGGTCTACCGCGCAAAGCAGCGGACGCCCTCACGGCTCGTCGCGCTCAAGATGATTCTGCCGGTCCACATCAATTCCGGCGGAGCGGTGCAGCGTTTCCGGGCCGAAGCGGAAACCGCCGCGAGCCTCGATCACGAAGCGATTCTGCCGATCTATGCGGTGGGCGAACACGACGGCGCGCCGTTCTATACGATGAAGCTCGCCGAGGGCGGCACGCTTGCGGCGCGGCTCGGCGATTACGAGGACAAACCACGGGAGGCCGCCGGATTGATCGCGAGACTGGCGCGGGCGGTGGCGTTCGCACACCAGCACGGAATCCTCCACCGGGATCTGAAACCGGCGAATGTGCTCTTCGACTCGGCGGGTAGAGCCTACGTGAGCGACTTTGGCCTCGCGAAATGCCTGCAGGGCGAAGGGGACCTGACCCAGACGCTCGCGATCCTCGGCACGCCGTTCTACATGGCGCCGGAACAGGCGCACGATTCGAAGGCCGTGACAGCGGCGGCGGATGTCTATGGGCTGGGGGCGATTCTGTTTCATCTGCTCGAAGGACGACCGCCAGCCGAAGGCAAGACACCGATGGAAGTGCTGCACCGGGCCTCCTCGGAGACTCCGCGCCTAACGAAACGCGCGGTGCCGCGCGATCTGCAAACGATTTGCCTCAAGTGTCTCGAGAAGGAGACCGACGCGCGCTACGCTTCGGCCGCGGAATTGGCCGACGACCTGGAACGCTTCTGCGCCGACCAGCCGATCCGCGCCCGGCCGATCGGCCTAACGAACCGCAGCTGGCGCTGGGTGCGCCGCAATCCGGTGATGGCGGGGCTGGCGATCTGCTTGCTCGCGCTGTTGATCGTGCTGGTCGCGCAGCCCCCGCGAGGGGAGAAGAAACCGCCGCGAAATGCGCAGGCCGAGGCGCTCTACAGCAAAGCCTCGGAACTGATGCGGCAGCCCGCGGCCGAACCAGGACCGCTCCAGGGAGCGCAACATCTTTTCGAACGATCGATCGTGCTCGACCCGAAATTTGCGCCCGCCCACGCGCGGCTCTCGCGGGTGCACGCGCTGCTTTATGCCTTTTTCAGCCCGGAAGAAATCCACAAGCAGCGCGCCAAATCCGAAGCCGAGGAAGCGCTTCGGCTCGATCCGAAATCAGGCGACGCGCATCTCGCACTCGGCACTTACCTCAGTCGGGTGGAACGCGACTACGATCCGGCGCTGAAGGAATTTGACCTCGCGCAGGCCGCTTCGCCTAACGATCCCTATGTTTACCATGGCCGGGCGCACGCGCTGCTGCGCCGGGGCAAATTCAAGGAAGGGATCGCGGATTACGAGCGGGCGACCGAACTGGACCCGACGAACTGGAACCTATTCGACGCGCTCGGGAACGCCTATCTCACGCTGCGGATGTATTCCGCGGCGGAGCGCGCGAAGAAGCAGTCATTCGAGCTCGTGGACAAGAAATTGGCTGCTGCGCGGTTCGGTCAGGAAGAATCGTGGGCCTCGGTCTATTTTTATCTCACCGGCAGCCTGGAAAAACTCGATGCCCTCCTCGAGCGTCCGTCCCTCACACGTGAACTCGATCCCGAGGGGTTGTCGGTGCAGGAGCGATTTTTCGATCGCATGTTCGAGCGGAAATACGCGGACGCGGAAAAAGCGATTGCGAGCTATCCGGCAGCCATCTTTGACATCTGGAACGGAGCGCGGGTAACGAAAGGCTTTCTGCTCGGGATCGTCGCCATAGCGCAGGGTGACATGGACAAGGCGCGCCCGTTGTTTGAAGCCGAGGCGCGCTTCGCCGAACAGGAATTGCGCGAAATGCCAAACTCCGCCACGCGGCAAGCGCAGCTCGGGACTGTTTACGCCTACCTCGGCCGAAAAGCGGAAGCGATCGCCGCCGGCGAACGCGCAGTCGAGCTGATGCCGGTGAGCAAGGATGCGTACGAGGGACCGGGCTTTCTCGTGAACCTGGCGGAAATCTACGCCCGTCTCGGTGAACATCAGAAGGCAATCGCCCTGCTCGAGAAATCGCTCGCTATGCCGGCCGGCATCCACCGCGCGGAGCTCAACGCCTGGAACTGGGATCCTCTGGGTGACGAACCGCGGTTCCAGAATCTTGTTCAGCGCCAGTAATCCCCAGCCTCTACATGATCGAGCAAATCCACCCCAAGGCTGTTCGACGCACAGGCGCGACCGCCGTGCTCTTGAGCGCGTTTCTCATCATGAGCGCGGCGGCCCAGGACGCGGTCACACCCCTTAACGAACCATCCCCGGCCCCGCAAACCGAACGCATCATCGTCACCGGTTCTCACATTCCCAATTTAACCGCGGCGGAAGTCGGTCCGAATCCGGTTCAGATAATCAATCGCGAGACGATCGAGAAATCAGGCGAACGAACCACCGAACAATTCCTGCGCGATCTGCCAGTCGGCAACGCGAATGGCGTCTCGCCCTCCGGGACGGGCGGCTCGATCGCGTTTGGCGAAGGCGCTGCCTCCATCTCCCTCCGCGGGCTCGAGCCGGGCGCGACCCTCGTCCTGATCAATGGCTACCGCGTCGCGCCCTTTCCAACCGGGACCAACTTCAGCTTCGACTTCTTTGTTGATCTCAACACCATCCCGCGGGCGGCGATTGAGACGATCGACATCTTGAAGGACGGCGCGTCGCCGATCTACGGCGCAGACGCGATCGCGGGCGTCGTGAACGTCAAACTGCGGCGCGACTATCGCGGTGCGGAGTTGAACATCGAGTACGGGAACACGACGAACAAGGATTCCGGCGAACGTAATGCCTCGCTCGTTTTCGGCGAAGGGAACGACCAAACGAGCTTCACCGGCGTGCTCAATTACTACAGCCGCAATTCCATCTTCCGCGCCAACCGCGCTTACGATCGCGTGGCCAAAGCGCGGACCAGCTCGAACTCCAATCCCTTCAATCTCGAGGTCACGCGCGCCGCGGCGGAAGCGGCCGCCGGCCGCCCGATCAAGGAAGTGCCGGCTGTCGATGAAGACGGAAACGCAATCAATCCCAGCTTCTTTGCGCGCGCGCCGTTCTTCAGCAACGGCAGCACGCCGGCGTCGGATTACGTTTTCACCGAAGGAGCGTCCGGCAGGTTTAACATCAACCCATACACCACCGAGGTGCCGAAGACGGAGCGCTACGGCGGGTATCTGAGCGCCGAGCACAAACTCTTTGGCGATCAGCTTGTCCTCTATGGCGACATCCTCTTTGAGCGAAACAAGGTCGAGGTCGATAATCCGCCGACACCCACCTTTAACTTTGCGACTCCCGGTCAAGCGCCCGTGACGCCGCTCGCGATCCCGCCGCGTGAGCCGGGCGCAATTGTGGATGGTCCGGGTTACGCCGACGTCGGCCTGCCCACCGATGCCTACAATCCCTTTAACCCGTTCCCGCAGATTCTCTCGGGCGATACCCGCGGCCGATTGATGGAACTCGGGCCGCGGACATTCAACCACACAACCGATGCGTTTTTCACCACCGTCGGGATTCGCGGGGAAAACCTCTTTGACGGCAGCTGGGGTTACGACGCGGGATTTCGTTACAGCCGGGCTGAGCACGATCTCAAGATCCGCACCGTCTCGACCTCGAGGTTCCAACGAACGCTCAACGCGGCCGACCCGATCTTCGATCCCGCTTCACCCGAATTCGTCGGCACGACGGTACCCTACAATCCCTTTGGCGACTATCGCGTGCCGATTCCGAACAATTATCGCTTCACTGATTTCGTCACCGTCTATCCACACGAGAACGACAACAGCTCAGTCAGCAGTTTTAACCTGAACACCTACAGCACGAACCTTTTCAAGCTACCGGCGGGCGGAATTGGGCTCGCCTTCGGTGCGCAGTTTCTCCACGAAAGCGACGAACAGAATCCTGACGCGATCCTGCGCAGCGGCGACGCGCTCGGCGTCGGTGGAATCTACGGCAGCGCCCGGGGCAGCCGCGAATCCTACTCGGGCTACGCGGAAGTGAGCATTCCAGTCTTCGGTCCGACTTATCAGGCGCCGGGCTTTTACGCGCTCGATTTCACCGCCGCCGGGCGCTTCGAAGCCTTCAGCACCGGAGGCAACGTGACGGTTCCCAAGGTGGGGATGCGCTGGCAACCCTTCGACGAGTCATTCACGATTCGCACGACTTGGGGCGAAGGATTCAAGCTTCCGTCGCTCGGCGTTCTCGTCGCCAATTCGGGAGGACCGCTCAACGGCGTGCTCAACCTTCACGACCCGGTGAAGAACGAAGATCTCATCGAGGTCTCCACTACGTTCCTGCCCAACCACAATCTGCAACCGGAGGATTCGCGCACCTTCAGCGCCGGCTTTGTTTATTCGCCGAAGTTTGTTCCCGGTCTGACCTTCACGGTCGATCTCTGGAACATCGAGAACACCGGCTGGATTAACCCGAATCCCGATCCGACTACCATCGTCACGGCGATCGAGAGCGGCGCCGGTGCGCCCGGTGAATCAATCACGCGCGATGCCGAAGGTCACATCACCCATATTTCGGTGCTGACAGTCCGTAACAGCGGCTCGCAGAAAGTGCGTGGCGCCGATTTCTCGCTGAGCTACGAGTTGCCGACGGCCATTGGCACCTTTCGTTCCACGACGGATGTAACTTTCCTTGATTCATTCCAGTTTGCGTTTGATCCCGGCGAGACAGAGCACGAGCTGCGCGGGCTTCCGACCGATCAGTTGTATTCCGACGACGGCTACCTGCAATGGAAAGGTCTGTCGCGGCTGGACTGGATTTGGCGTGAATTCAATGCCGGCATCACCTCGCACTACTTCGATGGCTTCCACGAAATCAGGCCCAACGGGAACCGGCATTGGGTCAGCCAGACCTGGCTCTTCGATCTGCAGGCTTCGTATGAATTCGAGACTCACTCTTCGCCGAATTGGAGCGAGCGTTTCCACCACGGCGGGCCGACCTGGCGTTATCTGCTCGATCACACCAGGCTGACCGTGGGGGTGAACAACCTCTTCGATCACGATCCCCCGCACGCGAACGATAATTTTCCGCGCTACATCTATGACACCAGCGGGCGTTTCATCTACGCCAGCCTAACGAAAACATTCTAGGCGGACTTATTTCAGCCCCGCGAAAAGCGTCGGCTGCGCCGCTTCGTCGGCCAGCGCCTTGGCCCGCGTGTCGCGCTTTTCCATGATGAATTTGTCCAGCTCGGGATCCACCGGGAGCGGATACTTGCCCGTAAAACACGCGAGGCAGAATTCGTTAGGCTCTTTCCCCGTGGCGCGAATCATTCCTTCGACATCGAGATATCCCAGGCTGTCCACGCCGAGGTAATCGCAGATCTCCGGCATCGTTTTCTGGTTCGCGATTAACTTCTCCGGATCGGGAAAATCGATCCCGTAGTGGCAGGCGAAGCGGTGCGGGGGACAGCTCACTCGCATGTGCACTTCCTTCGCGCCGGCCTCGCGCAGGTTCACCACTCGGGCCCGCGCGGTCGTTCCCCTCACGATCGAGTCGTCCACCACCACGACCCGTTTTCCTTCCACGGCTTCTTTGATGAGGTTGAGTTTCACCCGCACGTCGAAATCGCGGATGAGCTGGCTCGGCTGGAGGAACGTTCGCCCGATGTAGTGATTGCGGACAAAGGCGTGCTCGTAGGGAATGTTTAGCTCGTGCGCGAAGCCGAGTGCGGCGTAGTTCCCCGAATCCGGCACCGGCACGACGAGGTCGGCCTCGACTGGGAATTTCCGGGCCAGCTCGCGGCCCATCTCGGTCCGGACTTTGGCCACGTTGACCCCGCCGATGATGCTGTCGGGCCTCGCGAAATAGACGTATTCGAACATGCAGAAAGCCGGCTTCTCTTCCCGAAACGGCCACTCCGAACGCAAGCCATCCTCGCTGATGATGAGCACTTCGCCGGGCTCGATCTCGCGGATGAATTCCGCGTGGATGAGATCGAAGGCGCAGGTTTCGGAAGCAAGAATGTAGGCCCCGTCGAGTTTGCCTAACGACAAGGGCCGGAAGCCAAATGGATCGCGCACTGCGATCACTTCGCGCTCGCTCATGATAATGACGGAGAAAGCGCCTTCGACGCGGCGGAGCGCGGTCAGGACGTTGCCGCCATTGTTCGAGGGTTGGGCGAGGAGATGAAGGATGATCTCGCTATCTGCGGTCGTCTGAAAGATGGAGCCTTTGCGTTCCAACTCATCCCGCAGGACGTCGGCGTTGATCAGGTTGCCGTTGTGCGCGATCGCGAGCTGCCCACGAAAACAATCGACCACGAAAGGCTGCGCGTTTTTCACCGTGCTGGAGCCGGTTGTGGAATAACGCGTGTGCCCCACCGCGCGGGTGCCTTTGAGCCGCTCCAGTTCCGCGGGGCCAAAGACCTGCGAGACGAGGCCCATGTCGCGATGCAATTGGAACGTCGAACCGGGGCCGTTGCTCGTCACGATGCCGGCGCTTTCCTGCCCGCGATGTTGTAGGGCGAAGAGGCCGTAGTACGTGAGCACAGCCGCATTCGGATGCCCGAAAACGGCGAAAATGCCGCATTCGTGCATCGGGTAAGGCGGTTGCGGTGGCGGAAAAAATTCGTCCATTACCAATCGAAGGCGGCAAAGATACTCATCCCCAGCCGAACGTCATCTGTGGACCATCGAACGAACCTGATGGCCCGGGAGCAGGTCTCGATTCGCGGGGAAACTAAACGGAAGCGGCGGCGAGCTCGGCGGATGGCCGCTTCGAGGCAGCGGCCCGGCACTCGGGGCAGATGCCGTGGGTCGATTTCACATCGTGCTGCACCTTCATGTAATCCTCGAAGGTGACCCACTGATCGGCCACCTCCACCTTGCGGCACCAGGCGCAAACGCGGATGAAATCCTCCAGGAAACGCAGCCGCCGGAAAATCCACAGCGTCGCGCTCACAATCGCCATCCCGAGCAGAAGCACGGCAAAAGTCTCAAACCAATATTCCTGCGGACGCGGCGGCGTCTTCAATGCGCCAAGATAGCGAAACGGGACGTCGACATATTCATCCAGCCAGATGATGAACAGGACCCCGCCGAATCCAAGCAGCTCCAGAAGCAGGATGAACTTTTCGTAACGGCGTTGTGTTTTCATGGCGCGATTCCTCACGTTTCGCCAATCAGCCGTCCGATGGCGTGAAACCAGTCGTTGTAGATCTCATCCAGCGGCCAGGTTAGTTGCTCGCCCGCCGCCGTCACGGTGATCGCGCCGCCGCCGATGGTCCCGAGCAGATGCCCAGGGACGCCTCGCTCCTTCAGCAACTCCATCACCTTCTCGGCGTTCCCGGGCACAGTAGAGATGACAACGCGCGACTGCGATTCGTTGAAAAGGATTTGATCGAGGCGCTGCGATCCAGCCGCGCTTAAGTCGATTTCCGCGCCAAGCCGCCCGGCGGGATTGAAGCAGGCCTCGGCCAGCGCCACCGCCAGACCGCCCTCGCTGCAATCGTGCGCGCTCCGAACGAGACCGCCGCGGATCAATTCACGCAGCACATTGTGCAGCGCGAGCTCGCGCTCGAAATCGAGCCGTGGTGGAACGCCCGCTTTGCGGCCATGGATCACTTTCAAAAAATGCGACGCGCCCAGCTCATCGCCAAGCTCGCCTAACAAGATGACGACGTCTCCCGCAGCCTTGAAGTATTGCGTCGTGATCCATTCCTCGCGCTCGATCAATCCGACCATCGCAACCGTCGGCGTCGGGTCGACCACACCGGCCGGGCTTTCGTTGTAAAGCGAGACGTTCCCTCCGATGACCGGCGTGGCGAAAGCGCGACAAGCCTCGGAAAGGCCTTCGACCGCTTCGCGCAACTGCCAAAAATTCTCCGGTTTGTAGGGATTGCCGAAGTTGAGATTATCGGTCACGGCGAGAGGCACGGCGCCGGAACAGGCGAGATTGCGGGCCGCTTCCGCGACCGCGATGCGCCCCCCTGCGCGCGGGTCGAGCCGGCAATAAAGCGAATTGCAGTCGGTCGTGGCGGCGAGAAATTTATCGGCCGCGCGGACATGAAAAACCGCCGCATCCGAGCCCGGCCTAATGACCGTGCCGGTGCGGACCATGTGGTCGTATTGCCGGTAAACCCAGTTCTTCGAAGCGATCGATGGATCGCGGAGGAGAAGACGAAGAGATTCAACCGCGGATTTCGCGGATGGCGCGGATATTTCAGAAAACAAATCTTCATCCGTGAAATCCGCGTCATCCGCGGTCGCATTCTTCGCCTCTCGCGTGTAGAGCGGAGCCTCA
>DASXYO010000271.1:0-2075 GCA_036502465.1 Chthoniobacterales bacterium | reverse complement strand
TGACCGCGACCTGGATGATCAACCATCCCGCAACGGCATAGCCGACCGCGACGCGGTAGACTTTGCGCCGCCGCAACTCACAAAAGAAACCGTATAGCCGTGAGGCGTGGAATGAATTTCCCAAGTGAGGCCACTGTTTTGGTCGCTGTTCACTTGATACCAGAAGCAAAGACAGTTTGAAAGTGCGGTCTCTCTTTTTCGCGCGCCACGACCGTCACTTCGAGGTCACTGAAGCCCGCGGCCTCCAGCCATTGATGCAACTGCACTTCGCTGAAGCCGAGCCAATGATCGGCGTAGAGCTCGCGCGCTTTCTCGAATCGGTGACTGAGCAGATCTAGCACCACGATGCGGCCACCTTTCTTCAGAATGCGGTGCGCCCCGGCAATCGCGCGCTCGGGATGAATCGCGTGATGCAGCGCCTGGCTCAGAATGGCGAGATCGACCGAGTCCTTCTCGATCGGCGGGTCTTCGATGTTGCCGAGTCGATATTCGAGATTCTTGAAACCGTGCTTCTTGGCCAGTTGAGACCCGAACTCCACCATCTTGGGCGCGTTATCGACCGCGATGACTTTACGCGCGGTCTTGGCTAGCAGTTGCGAAAGCGTCCCCTCGCCCGCCCCGAGATCGGCCACGGTGAGCGGTGGAAGGAGCGCAATCATGGTGTGGGCGAGCGCCTGCCACGAGCGGCCCGGGCAATAGCTGCGGCCGAAGCGCCCGGCGAGCTGATCGAAATATTCTCGCGCTTTATCCTGGCGTTTACGCAGGACGACTTTGAGAGCGCTGCGGTCGTGGCGCGTCTCCGGCATCTCCCGCGCCAGGGTGCGGATCAATTCGCTTACCTTGGCCCGTTGTGGATCGAGCTTTCCGCCGTTCGTTAGGCCGTAATAGACATTCTTCCCGGCGCGACGATCCGCCACCACCCCGGCACGCTTTAACTGCGCGAGATGACTGGAGATTCTCGATTGGCCCATGCCAAGGACATCCTGCAGCTCCGCGACCGAGAGTTCCTCTTCTTCCAGGAGCAAAATCAGGCGAAGCCGAGTGGGATCGGCCAGGAGACGGAGGAAATTTATGGTTGACGCCATGGAATGCCGCTACGATATATCGACGTATCATGATTGGTCAATATGTCCTATCATGGTTGCCCTCTTCGGTCTCTCAACTCTCAACCACTAAACTCTCAACTGCTCCGCCATGCTTCGTCGTTTCATCTTTGCTTCCGAATCCGTCGGTGAAGGTCACCCGGATAAAGTCTGTGACACCATTTCTGATGCGGTGCTCGACGCCTGTCTTGAACAGGATCCGAGAAGCCGGGTCGCCTGCGAAACTTTCGCCAAAAGTCACACTGTGATCGTCGGCGGCGAGATCACGATTCCCAACCTGGCGGAAAACAAGTCTCTCGAATCCGTCGTGCCGATCGACGAGATCGTGCGCAACGCGGTGCGCGAGATTGGCTACGTGAACGACGACGACGTTTTTCACGCGGACAAGATCGACATCCAGAATATCATCACCCGCCAGAGCCCGGACATCGCGCAAGGCGTGAACGCGAGCGATGCGGAGGGCAAGGGCCACGCGGAGCAGGGCGCGGGCGACCAGGGGTTGATGTTCGGTTTCGCCTGCGACGAAACGCCGGAATTGATGCCGGCGCCGATCATGTTTGCACACCGCCTCGGTCGCGAGCTGACCCGCATCCGCAAGAGCGGCAAGGCACGCTGGCTGCGCCCGGATGCGAAGTCGCAAGTCTCCGTGATTTATGAAGGCGGCATTCCGGTTGGCATTTCGAACGTCGTCGTTTCGACCCAGCACGCGAAGGACGTGAAGCACTCCGAGATCCGGAGCTTCATCATCGAGGAAATCATTCGCAAGGTTCTGCCTAACGAGATGTTAAACGACGCGACGGAATTTCTGATCAATCCGACGGGCAGTTTCGTGATCGGCGGTCCGGAAGGCGACACGGGCCTGACCGGACGCAAGATCATCGTCGACAGCTACGGCGGCTGGGGCCGGCACGGCGGCGGCGCCTTCTCCGGCAAAGACCCGAGCAAGGTCGATCGTAGCGCGGCCTACATGGC
>DASXYO010000270.1:0-4959 GCA_036502465.1 Chthoniobacterales bacterium | reverse complement strand
GCGGCTGCCATCCTTGCGCAAATGCCAGCGGCGATCGGGCGCGAGGCCTTTGCGGAGGGCGATGCGCATCTCTTTTTCCTCCCGTTTCCGGGCTCGATCTTCGGGGGTGAAGATGAGCTCGCCGGTGCGGCCAAGGGCTTCATCTGCGCTCCAGCCGAAGACGCGCTCGGCTCCGGCGCTCCAGTAAATGATCCGATTAGCCGGATCGAGCATAAACATGGCGTAATCCGGCGCGCCCTCGATGAGGAGGCGGAAGCGTTCTTCACTCTCGGCCAGCGCGTCGCTGCGTTCCCGCTCGTCCGTGACATCCTGGAGGACGCCCGCGACCCGGGAAATTGTGCCCGCCGGATCGCGAATCGGGAACCCGCTGTCGCGAATCCAGCGGGTCGCGCCGTCGCTGGGCCGAACGATCCGGTAGGTGACGGTGACGATTTCGCCTGCCTTAAGCCGGGGCAGCATGTCGGCGCCGATCTCGCGGTCGGCCGGGTGAATGATTTCCGTCCAGCGATTGACGTCGCGCAGGATCGGCCCGCGGTCTTCGCCAAACATCTCTTCGTAGGCGGGGTTGAGATATTCGAGCTGGGGGGTGTCGGCGTTCATGATCCAGAAAACGTCGTTGGTGTTCTCGGCAAATCGGCGGAAGCGCTCTTCGCTCTCGCGCAGGGCTTCCTCGGCCTGTTTCTGCTCGGAGATGTCGATGACGTATTTGACCGCGAGCTCGTCGCTCAGCCTGGACGCGCTGAAGAGGCCCCACCAGAGGGTGCCGTCCTTGCGCTGATATTGCTTTTGGTAGGTGCCGGTTTTGCCGTCCCGCTTCAGTTCCTCCATCGCGTCGGCGGAGAGGGGCCGCCATTCCGGAGGAGATAATTCCTTCCAGCGCACAAGACCGCTCTTCACCTCTTCGCGGCTGTAGCCGCTCATGCGGAGGAAGGCGGAGTTGGCGTCGGTGACGATTTGCGCGCCCACGTTGACAAAAATAACGCCCACGGTTTCGATCTCGAAAGCCTGCCGGAGGCGCGCTTCACTGGCCCGCAGCTCTTCCTCCGCTTTCTTGCGCCGGGTGATATCGAAAAAGGTCGCGACCACGCCGGCGATGCGATCTTCCGCCGTACGGTACGGAGCGATGCGGAGGAGGAACCAGCCGTCGTTGCGCAGGGAAACCTCGCGCTCGATTATCGTGAGGTGGTCGAGCACCTGGTGGACATCGCCGGTTAACCCGTCGTACTGGAGTTTGTGGGTGATGTCGGAGAGGGGGCGGCCGACATCTGCCGGGAGAAGATTGAAGATCCGCTGAGCGGCCGGGGTAAAGCGCTGGATCCGCAGTTCGCGGTTCAAAAAGAGTGTGCCGATGTCGGACGAGGACATGAGGTTGTTGAGGTCGGCATTGGCTTTGCTCAGGTCCTCGACGCTGCTCTTGAGCTCGTTGTTGACTGTCGTCAGCTCCTCGTTCACCGACTGCAATTCTTCCTTGCTCGTCTCCAGCTCTTCAGTCGCGGAACGCATTTCCTCGTTAATCGCCTGGAGCTCTTCGTTGGAAGCCTTGAGCTCTTCGTTGCCGGCTTCGTATTGCTCGACGGTCGCAGCCAACTGCTCTTTGAGGTGCTGGATCTCCTCATCCAGGCTGCGGGTGACGTCGCCGGGCGGTGTCGGGTCGGCGAGAATAGTGGGCGGCTCCGCGTTTTGAGCGAAAAGGACGAGATAGAATTTTTCCGCCCCTTCGCCTGCGATCCGCCGCACCTGGAGAACGATGGTTTCGTTGCGGCCATCGAACTGCACGGTCTGCGGCGCGCCGACGATCGTCTTGTCATCCTGAGAAGCGCGGAAGAGAGAGGTCCGCAATTCAATCTGCAGCTCGGGCAGAATAACGCGGAAAAGGTTCATCGAAGGCTCGCCGGCGGCGAAACGGAGGTAACGGCCTGCTTTTTCGGAAAGGTGGATGATTTCGTGTTCCTCGTTCACGACGATCGAGGGCGGGGCGTACTGTTCGAGCAATTTGAGATGTAACTCGCCGAAGAGTGCCGCGCGCCGCTCCTGCCCGGAGAAGCTCGCCTTCTCGGTCTGGTTGCTCGCTTCCTGCACTACCTCCTGGGCCAGGGGCGGCAGGGTGCGCGACTGCAAGACATAAGGCCGACGGTTTCTCAGCCCGTTGGCACGCAACGGCAGGGTGGGCACTCTCCAGCTCCGCCGCGGAACCGAGCGCCGGACGTAGATGCGATGCTTGCCATCCACCGGCGAGAAGAGCCCCTGGACCGTGCTATTTTCCGAGCCGCCGATAAAGAGCAGTCCTCCGCTGCGGAGCGCGAAATGGAAAACATCGAAGACGTGTTCCTGCGCCTTCGGGTTCAGATAAATGAGAAGATTGCGACAGGAGATGAAATCGAGCCGGGAGAAGGGCGCATCGTGCAGCACATTATGGACGGCGAAGAGCACCTTCTCGCGCAGGTTTTTTCGCACTCGATAGCGGCCGTGATCCTTGGAGAAGAAACGCCGGAGCCGCTCCTGTGAGACATCGGCTTCGATTGTCGCAGGATAGAGGCCATCGCGCGCGTCGTGGATCGCCTGCTCATCGATATCGCTCGCAAAAATCTGGACGCCCGGCGGCGCGTCGAGCCGCTCTGCATATTCGCAGAGCAGCATGGCAATCGAGTAGGCTTCTTCTCCAGTTGCGCAGCCGGTCACCCAGATGCGCAACTGGTCATCCTTATGTTTGCCGGCGAAAAGCTGCGGAATGTTCGACTCGAGCGCGGCGAAGGATTCCTGGTCGCGGAAGAAATGGGTCACCCCGATGAGAAGATCCTGGAGGAGGGCGCGGTTTTCCGCCGGGTGCTTGCGCAGGAACGCGAGATAATTCGGGATGGTCTCGATCGAGTTCACCTGCAGGCGGCGCGCGATCCGACGCAGGATGGTGGCGCGCTTGTAATGCATGAAATCGTGGCCGGTCTGTGTGCGGAGGTGGGCCAGTACTTCATTTAGCGCCGATTCATCTTCCGGCGCGCGGGTCTCGTCTGAAACTGTCTCTCCGCCCGCCGCTTCCTGATCTTTCGCATCCGGTATTTCCGCCTCGGGCAATTCCGGCGGCAGCTTCATTCGGTCTTCGTTTGAGACGTAATCGAGCAGCTTGGCCGGCATAGCCGAAACCGGCAGCACCCAATCGACCATCCCGGTACTGATGGCAGTCAACGGCATGCTGTCGTACTCGGCTTCGCTCGGGTCCTGCGCGATGGTCACCCCGCCCTGGGCCCGGATGTGTTTCAACCCGATCGCGCCATCGGAGTCGGTCCCGGAAAGAATGACAGCGACCGCGCGCTGACCGTAAGCCTGCGCCAAAGTGCGAAAGAAAAGGTCGATCGTGACCCGCCGTCCGATGGCCTGTTGCGGCGCAATAAGGTGCAGAGTGCTGTCGGTAAAGGTGAGCTGGTTGTTAGGCGGAATCACGTAGACATGGTTCGGCTTCACTTTCACCGGCTTGGTCACCTGCAGGACCGGCATCGATGTTTTCTGCTGGATGACGTTGGCGAGAACACTTTCGTGCTCTGGCGAGAGATGCATGACGACGACGAAGGCGAGCCCGCTCTTCGCTGACATGTCGCTGAAGAACTGCTGCAGAGCCGCTACTCCGCCGGCCGACGCGCCGAGCCCCACGACAGCCGACGGTTCGCTCGGGTCGCGACGCTTCCTCGCTCCATCGCGCGCGTTGTCGCTCGTATCGTCGGTCGCGGCGGGGTCGAGTAGGTTAGACTCAGGCATGATGCATGGGCTCTCCGGCTCGGCCAGCTTACGCGCGAATTGGGGAACTTCCCATCGGAAACGCCGCTCATTGTCAAGACGCTCGATGTGTCGGGGTCGTTAGGCAGTGCGAGTGCGTTGCCCGGAGATAGGAATTTTTCCGATAACTCGAGTGGCTTCGCCTTTAATTGCGGAAAACGCGGAGCATTGGTCTAATCAGAGTGCAATGAAGCGGCACATCCGACTGGACGAAAAGTTGGCGGTTCTGCAGGAGGCGGATACTCTTCGCAGATGGCATTCGCTCGACGATCGTCGGGTCTGCGTGCTCTGCGACAGGGCGATTAATGGCCGGATGATCGACATTTGGCGGGATAACCGGGGATTGTATCATTTTTACATTGTCCCACTCCCGGTTGCAGCGCTTCGCTGCGCGACTGGTTTTATCACGGCACGACCTGGGCGCCCGCGGCGAGAAAAATGGTTTCTCCGGATGCGCGGACGGCTGACTTCGAATTTTTCGCCAGCTAAAGAGCAGCATCCGACAAGACCCGCCGCATAGCTGATCAACGCGCGGCCGGAGAAAAAAGGCTGTTCAGGGGGGCACTTCTGTCCAACCGTTCCTCGCCATGCACGCACCTGAACTCGCCGCGGTTACCGACTGGTTTCACATCACGATCACGCCGTGGAAAATTGTTGGCCTCGTCGGCAGCTTTATTTTCGGCCTACGCTTCCTCATTCAATGGATCGCCTCGGAGCGGGCCAAGAAGAGCGTCATCCCGATCGGCTTCTGGGAATGCAGCGCGCTCGGCTCGATCCTGACCCTGAGTTACTTTTGGATATACCGGCACGACTCGGTCGGGATCCTGCAAACCGCCTTGCCTCTCCCGATTTACCTGCGCAATTTGTACTTCCGGTGGACGCATCACCATGCGCAACATCCGGGCAACGAACCGCGGCCGCCGGAATAAAGGAGCTATGAAGGAAGTCATTTATCTCGATAACAACTCCAGCACCCGGATCGACCCGGAAGTGCTGGAGGAAATGATGCCGTTCCTCACCACCCAGTACGGGAATCCTTCCGGCTCGCATCGCTTCGGCGCGCAGGTGAAGGAAGCGATCGAGCTGGCGCATGAGCGAGTTGCCACGCTGCTCGGTTGCGAGCCTAACGAGATCGTTTTTACGAGCGGCGGCACGGAATCGGATAATACTGCGCTCCATTCCGCGCTCCAGATG
>DASXYO010000269.1:0-2813 GCA_036502465.1 Chthoniobacterales bacterium | reverse complement strand
TGAACAACGACGCGTTTCACATGACTTCGCCGCTGCCGAGCGGCGAGTCGTGCATCCGCGCGATGCGGGAGGCGCTGGCCGACGCCCGCCTCGCGCCGGAAGAGATCGATTACATCAACGCGCACGCCAGTTCGACCCAGCTCAACGACAGCACCGAGACGATGTCGATCAAGCAGGTCTTCGGACCGCACGCGAAGAAGATCCCGGTCAGCGGGACGAAACCGTATACCGGGCATCCGTTAGGCGCGACGGGCGCGATCGAGGCGGCGCTTTGCGCCCTAACGATCGACCGCGATTGGGTGGCGCCGACTTTGAACTGGGAGAATCCCGATCCGGCCTGCGATCTCGACGTTGTCCCGCAACACGGCCGCGCGCAGCGGGTCGATCATATCCTGAGCAACTCTTTTGGGTTTGGCGGTATCAACGCCTGCATCGTCTTGGGGCGGATGCCGTCCGGCGATTGACGTTCACGTCGCGCGCTCCTAACATGCGCGCGTGCAAGTCGAATTGGAGCAACTGCTCATCCTGCAGGATCGCGCTCAGAAAATTCGGCAGGTGGAAGCGGAACTGAAGAGCCTGCCGCAAGAGAGAAAATCCCTCGACGCACAGGTGGCGGCGGCTTCCGCGACATTGGAAGCGACCAAGGACCGAGCCCGCCACATCGAGGTGGAAAAGAAGCGACTCGAGCTCGACGTCGGCACGCGCAGCGAAAGCATCGCGCGCCTCAAGACGCAGCAATACGAGACGCGCAAGAACGACGAATTCTCCGCCATGGGGCGCGAGATCGAGCGTTATCAGAACGAGATCAGCGCGCTGGAAGACCAGGAGCTCGAATTGATGGAACAGGCCGACGTGCTCAAGAAGCAGATCGCGACGGAGGAAAAGGAGGCGGCCGCCGCGAAGGAATCGATCGCCAGGCAGATCACGAATCTGGATTCCAAAGAGACGACGCTGGCCGGCCGGCTGGAAGAGCTGAAAAAAGAGCGCGAGGAATTGGCCGCGAAGGTGGATGAGGATTTGCTCGATCGGTTCAATCGACTTTTCGCGAGCAAGGGCGACGCGGCGGTGGTCGCGCTGGAGCACGAGTTCTGCACCGGCTGCCACATGAAAGTGACGACGGCAACTTCCGTGCGGGTGAAGGGCGGGCTGGAAATCGTGAGCTGCGAGCAGTGCGGCCGGATTCTTTATCTGGGAGAGTGAAGATCAGCCCACGGCCGGCGCCAATTCGTAGCCGCCCGTCTCGGTGCGGTGCAGGGGAATCTCGACTTTGAGGCGGGTGCCGTCCTGGAGCAGGACATGGCCGGTGATCGAGAGTAAACCTTCGTTATCCGGGCCGGTCATGCCGCTCAGCTCGATCTGTTCGATCTTGTCCAGATGGGAAAACTCGATCCGTTCGTGAGTTTTCGTTAGGCTGTTCGAAACTGTGTGCAGGCCGAGGCCTTCGGCGATGTACTGTGGCTGGTCGATCCCGATTTCCGTCTGGCCTTTGAAATTTGCGCCTTGGAACAAGGTCAGGACCATCCGCCAGTCATGCTGTTCGATGGCGGCGGTCAGTCGCTCGAGAAAATCTTGAAGAATGCGGTCGTCGACGTGGAAAAGGACGCGCTCCCTTGAAACAGACGGCGCGGGCGAGGCGGTGGGGATGGCGACTTCCTTCTTTACGGGTCGCGGCGTTGCTTTCCAGATGCCGAAGGCGACGAGCGCCAGAACGATCAGGCCCGCGACCGTCCAAAGCGGTGTTTTTGATCCGGACGACGCTGGTTTTGCGGGCTGGAGCATGTTCACCCCCGGCGCCTGGGAGAGGGCCTGGCTCAGCCGTGCCATGTCGTAATCCCAGCGCGAATCGCTCAGCTCGATGGCGTTGCGTTTGGCCAGCGGCCGCAAATCCTCCGGAAGATCCTGCGCTGCCGGCATGGCCGCGCCTTGCACCAGCACCGGGACGATCAAAACCTCGTGTTTGAAAGCGGTGGTCAGCTCGTGCCGCACGAAATCTTCCCTTCCCTCTCTCGGCGCCTGCAGGCGATTCATCCATTCGCGCCCGATGATCACCAGGACGGCGCCGCTCTCGTTCAGGGTCCGGTCGATCCGCTCCGCGAAAGTCTCGCCGGGTTGAATGGCGGCGACATCCATGAAGAGCTGTCCGGCGCCAAAAACCCGCGCCAGCGAATCGTAAATGCGCCCCGCGTGCCCGGCCGCGTCGGCTCGCCGGTAGCTGATGAAAATGTTGCGCGCGTCGTTCGCCATGACTGCCTCCTCCTAACGAACGGGACCTTAACAAAGTCTCGGTCGGTGGCGACGTTAAAAAGAGGTCGCGCGTGGAGCGCGAGATCAGACGTTGAAGCGGAACTCGACGACGTCGCCGTCCTTGACGACGTATTCTTTCCCTTCGATCCGCAGCTTGCCGGCTTCGCGCGCCTTGGCGAACGAGCCTAACGACACCAGGTCGTCGAAGTGCACCGTCTCGGCCGCGATGAAACCGCGCTCGAAATCGGAATGGATGACTCCGGCCGCGGCCGGCGCTTTGTCCCCCTCGTGGATTGTCCAGGCGCGGGTTTCTTTTTCGCCGGTCGTAAGGTAAGTGCGGAGCCCGAGCAGGTGATAAACGGCGCGGATGAGCGCGCCGACGCCGCTTCCTTCCACTCCGAGATCGCGCAGATATTCGGTCGCTTCCGTTTCCGAAAGATCGACCAGCTCGCTTTCAATCTGTGCGCTGATCACCACCGCTTCGGTCGCGAAATGACTGCGGGCGAAATCTTCGACCGCCCGCACATGTTTGAGGGCGGCGTTGGTTTCATCCTTCTGCGCGATCGCTG
>DASXYO010000268.1:0-4984 GCA_036502465.1 Chthoniobacterales bacterium | reverse complement strand
AGACCAAGGAGGCCGCAATTCGTTAGGCAAAAAATGGAGAAGAGTAAAGCGGGGCGCATGGTCGAGCCTATTGGTTGACGAGCATGGAACGACCCCGATATTCTCGCAACTTCGACGGCGCATCAGGTGAGGTGGCTGAGTGGTCGAAAGCAGCGCTTTGCTAAAGCGCCGTACCCCAAAAGGGTACCGAGGGTTCGAATCCCTCCCTCACCGCGGCTGCTCATCGCGCCCCGCCGTTCCCAAGGCGACCGAACGCGAGCTGACGGCCTGGGAACCGGTTGGTCTTCCAACTGAATTCGCGGGCAAATGACGAACGCTGAGCGCGTTTAGTAAATTTGCCATCGACAAATTGCGCGCTGCCCGGGGATGCTCGCGACCATGTCGACGACACTCCTCTACACCCTGGCCGTGCTCGGTGACCTCGCGCTTGCCTTCCTGTTCTACCGCAGCGGGCGGGTTCTGATTCCTTGTATCCTCTTGTTCGCCGCCTTTTGCTTTGCCGTCGCGGCCATCGGCAGCGCGATGGGAAAGGGCGGCCCAAAAGTCTGAGCCCGGCGAAGCACCCGCCACCGCGCCTCTATTCGCGCCGCGCGCCAAAAAAAAAGCGGGATCATTGCTGATCCCGCAAAAGCTAACCGGAGTGAACGTAAAGGTTAGTATTTTTAAGTGACTCCCGAGCTTTGCACTGTATTTAGCAGCCGCTGTGCCAGCCCCATTCCGAAGAGGCACCGAGCCGAAAAAAGTTTCGTTCGTGCCTCGAATTCTTGCCGGCCACGACGATTGCAGGCAGGATGCGGCCATGGCTGGAGTGGTCGTGATCGTCGCTTACAAGCCGAAGCCCGGCAAGACAAGCGATGAAGTTCTGGCGCTTGTTCGGCGGCGCATGCCGCTCTTGCGCGGTGAAGGTCTCGTGACCGATCGCGCACCCGTCATCGTCCGTTGTCGCGACGGTAGCATCATCGAAGTGTCGGAGTGGAAATCCCCGGCCGCGATCGATGCCGCGCACACCAACCCCAACGTCCTCGCCTTCTGGGGTGAAATGTTTGCTGTCATTGATTGCGTCCCACTCAAGACGCTCCCGGAAGCGGGGGAAATGTTCGCCGGCTTCGAGCCGTTAGACGAATCATCGATCGTGCAAGTCCAGCGACTGTGTCCCACACGAAAGTAAGATGCCGTCTTCGTCCAAGGCAGGCGCAAACGTCAGTTTTTTACAAAATCGCCGGCCAGATCGGACCAACGTCGTTCGGTTGCCGCCGGCAAAACATCATTAGGGAGAAAGCATGATCAAAATTCGCAGATCGCAGATCCCCCTCGCCATCACTCGCACTTTCACCGGCCTTGCCGCCTTGTTAACCGTCGGCCTCGGGTTCGCCACGAGCGGTTTGGCGCAGCTCCGGCCGCAAACACCGTCGGACAGTTTCACCGAACAAAAAGTCACCGCGAGCGACGGCACCGCCAACACCTTCTTCGGCTCCGCCGCTGCCATTAAGGGCACTACCGCCGTCATCGGCGCCGATGGCGATGCCAGCTTCCGCGGCTCCGCTTACGTTTTTAATAAAACCGGCGATCTCTGGAACGAAGGCCAGAAACTCGTCCCGAGCGACGGACTCGGTGGTGATGAGTTCGGTTATCGCGTCGCGCTCGATAATGGCAACCTTCTCGTCACCGCCTTCAGTGCCACGGTCAACGGGGTCGTCGCGCAAGGCGCGGCCTACGTTTTCTCCGAAAACGCCGGCACTTTCACCGAGACGCAAAAACTCACCGCGAGCGATGGCGGCCTCTTCGATAACTTCGGCGCCTCGGTTTCCATCGATGGCGACACGCTCATCATCGGGGCTAACGGCGCGACCGTCGGGAACAACCCCGCCCAGGGCGCCGTCTATGTTTTCACCCTGACGAATGGCACCTGGACCGAAACGCAGAAGCTCACCGCCGACGACGGCGCGGCCTTCGATAACTTCGGCCTCTCCGCCGCGCTCCACGGCTCCACCATCCTCGTTGGCTCGCCACAGGCGGTCATCGGGAGCGCTTTTGCCCAGGGCGCGGTCTACGTTTACACCAACTCCGGCGGCACCTGGAGCCAGACCCAGAAGCTGACGGCGAGCGACGGCGCCGCGAGCGACAGCTTTGGCGAATCCGTCTCGATCAGCGGCGACAACGCGCTCATCGGAGCCTTCGGCGCGACCGTTGACGGCCATGCCGGTGCCGGCGCGGCGTACATCTTCACCGACCTCGGCGGCACCTGGAGCCAGGCGCAGAAACTTACTGCGAGCGATCCCGGCTCGTTCTTTAATTTCGGCAACACCCTCACCCTGCACGGCGGCAAGGCGATCATCGCGGCCGACGTCGCGACCGTGAACGGCCACACCTCGGCGGGTGAAGTGTATGTCTTCCTGAATCAGGGCGGAGTCTGGACCCAGTTCGACACTCTTACCGCGAGCGATGGCACGACCGACGACTTCTTCGGCGCAGCCCTCGCTCTTGGCCCCGGCACCGTGCTCGTGAGCACGCCGCATCCAGTGATCAACGGCAACTCCTACCAAGGCGCCGCCTATTTCTACGAACACACGCCGGACTTGTAGCCCGACAATTAACTAATAACCTGCCGGCCCTAGCCGACCGGGGGCAAGCCGCTCGCCTTCAAACGCTCGATCTGTTGCTCGAGATCATCGCGCCAGATGAGATCGACGACCCGGATGCGATCCGTTTCGAGACAAAAGAAGAGCCGATACTTGTCCGAGACCCGCGCGCGCAGGACGCCGGGCAGTGCCTTGATCGGTTTGATCTTGTCAAAGGCGCTGGGCTCGCCCGACGCCAGCCGTCCCAGCCGGATCATCGTCGCCCGGCCCGCGTGTTTCGGAATTCCATTCATCTTCTCCAGAAATCCCTTTGGATAATGGACGAGGCGCAGCGGTTGATTGCCCTCGATCTCGTAATCGTCTTCCTCGTCGCCCTTCTCGGCCGGCTTACGTGCCTGGGTCGCCTCTTACAGGGCGCATTCAGCATACCGCAACCTTGCTGAACAACGGAAAAGTCCTCGTCGCCGCCGGCGCGAATATCCTGACGATCGCGAGTGCGGAACTCTACGACCCAGCCACCGGCCAGTGGATCTATACCGGCAGCCTCACTTCGCCACGGAAGGACCACACTGCGACCCTCCTGGCCAGTGGCAAGGTGCTGGTGGCAGGTTTGGCCGGTCTTGATTTCACTAGCGCCGAGCTCTATGACCCGGCGACCGGAACCTGGACCCTCACCGGCCACATGAACGAATCTCGCTTATTCCATTCAGCGACCTTAATGCCCGATGGCCAGGTGCTGGTGGCTGGCAGTTATAGCGATTTCGCGAGCGCAAGCGCGGAACGGTACGATCCGACGACCGAGCTTTGGACCCTGACCGGCAGTCTCAACCAGGGCCGCTCCGGCCACGTGGCGATCCTCCTGGCTACTGGAGAGGTCCTCGTCGCAGGTGGCATCGCGCCTGGGGGCAGTACGCTCGACAGCGTCGAAATATACAATTCCCAAACTGCGCCTGCCACGAAAGTGACTGGCCATGGCACGATAGACAACGAGGGCAATCAGGTGACGTTCAGTATTAGCGCAAGTCAGCCCAGTGGCAGCGGCGTCCGCGGTCGGTTCTTGTTTTGCGATGCCACTGCCGGCGTTTGCGCAACCCGGGCGAGAATCAGCAGTCTTTCCATCCATAACACCGAGGCGGACTTCAGCGGCGCGGCTCGTTTGGACGACGGGACCGGAGTTCAGTTCAACGCGAGCGTGAGCGATAACAGCAGCGACGGAAGCTTGGATACTTTCACCATTAGCCTGAGCAACGGTTACTCCGCCAGTGGCACACTCACGAGCGGCGATATTTCAATTCAGTGAGTTACCCGCGCATTTTCGCCTGCGTCCAATGCAAGGCCAGCGCGGGCGCGAGGAAAAAAAAGAGCAGCACGATGCGCACGTTGAGGAAGAATTGCAGAACAATCCGACCGAGCGCGCGTTGATCGACCCCGAAGAGATACTGCACCCAGCCCGCCGCCGTGCTCCAAAGCAGGATGGTGGCGAGAAACAACAGGATCGCCAGCCCGATCCCGACAACTACAGAGCGCAGCAGAATGTTACGCCAAAGGATAAGAAGGTCTCGATTCATAAGAACAATATAAACCCACCGGCCAATAACCAATAGCTGCGCCCGACAGCGCCGGCGCTTTGGCATTGACTGCTTTCCTAGCTGCCCCTAACAATTCCGTCGCCAATGTCTGACACCAATTCGAAGATCCGTTGCAAAGCAAAACTCCTCCGGCCCGCCGAGACCGGGAAAGACGATTCGTGGACCTTTCTTGTCCTGCCCAAGGCCGCCAGCGCCAAACTCCCCTCCCGCGGCATGACCGCAATCGAAGGCACCCTTAATGGCTCCCCCTTTCAAGCCCTGCTGGAGCCCGATGGAGAAAAGAGCCACTGGCTCAAGGTCGACCGAAAGCTTCGCGAGAACGCCGAGGCTCGCATCGGCGACATAGTCACTCTCGAGATCGCGCCCGCAGAAAAGGAACCGGAACCCGCCGTCCCACCGGCGCTGAAGAAAGCCCTCGCCGCCGCCGCCGCGAAAGCGAGAACGGTCTGGTCAGACATCACACCGATGGCGCGGCGGGATTGGATCCACTGGATCACCTCCGCCAAGCAGGAAGTGACCCGCGCCCGCCGGGTCACAACCGCCTGCGACATGCTGGCCAGCGGCAAACGCCGCCCCTGCTGCTTCGACCGTTCCGGGTTCTACAGCAAGAGTCTGAGCGCTCCGAAAGCGGCGAGCTAGGAGTTACTCGGCTGTGTCTCCTGTAGCGTGCGCTGTCCCCAGCGCACTGGGAAAGACATCCCGCTGAGGACAGCGGACGCTACAAAGAGCTAGCCGCCGCCGCGCCTAACTACCGCTTGCCGCGAGTTCCAGCTTCGCCAAGTCCAACTTTTTCATTTGCCAGACTTCGCTGGTGAC
>DASXYO010000267.1:0-11323 GCA_036502465.1 Chthoniobacterales bacterium | reverse complement strand
GCCCAGCCGCAGCGCCTGACCGTTTCGCTCCTTCTCGAACCCAAGGACGATTTTCGTGAACTGGCCGATGACCTGGCGCGGACGGTCGACTACGCCGCGGTCTGCGCGGAGTTACAGCGCTTCGTTTCCAAGCGGCAGGACAAGCTGCTCGAGACTCTGGCGAACGACATGGCGGCTCACTTGCTCGCCGGGTTTCCTCTGCGCCGCGTCGAGCTGGAGCTGCGAAAATTCATCCTCCCCGAGACGCGCTACGTCGCGGTGCGGATCGTGCGCGAGAAACGGTAGCGCCCCGCGAACGATTCGCTTTTCGCGGCACCATCCATAACTTCCGGCGTGCAAAAAACCAACCTCGTGCACGACCGGGACGGCTGGAAAACCCTCGGCAGCGAGATCCATTTCCAAACTCCGCACATGACCGTCGCGACCGACGAGGTGCGCACGCCGACCCAAGCCAGCCGTAAATGGTCGGTCGTGCATCGCAAACCCGCCGTCGTCATCGCGCCGCTCACGGCCGAGGGGAAATTCGTGCTCATCCGCGAGGAGCGAATCCCGATCCGGGCTGCCGTCTGGGCGATGCCCGCGGGCCAGATCGACGATTCCCTCGAACCGGATGAAGCCGCTATCCAGAAAGTGGCGCGGCGCGAATTGCTGGAAGAGACCGGCTACGAGCTCGCCCCGGCCGCCGAGATGCTTTCGTTAGGCCATTTCTTTACCTCGCCGGGGATGACGGACGAACATTGCTACCTCTTCCTCGCTCGGCCCGTACGCAAATCCGCCGGCGGCGCGCAGCATGACGCGACCGAAGCGATTGTTGACTGCCGCGAATTTGCCGCCGATGTCGTCCGCCAGATGATCGCCGACGGCGAAATATGCGACTCCAACACCCTCAGCATCTGGGCCCGGCTGATTGCGACCGGAGAAATCTTTCCCTGACCGATGGGCCTGCGCGACATCTTTTCCTTCCGCGATCCGCCGGAAAGCGAGACCTCGAAGCCGTTCCTCGAGCATCTCGAGGACCTGCGCTGGACGATCGTGAAAATGGCCGGCGTCCTGATCGTCGCGATGTTTATCAGCTTCGCCTTCCGGCAACGGCTGGTGATGATTTTGCAGCGCCCGTTGAGCGAAGTCGGCGGCCAGGTCGGCGCCCTGCGCGCGCTCGGCATCACCGACTCGATCACGATCTCCTTCCAGCTCGCCTTTTACGCCGGGATTGTCGTTTCGTTTCCGTTCCTGCTTTATTTCATCGCCCAGTTCGTTCTCCCTGCGCTGACCGCGGTCGAGAAGCGCTTTCTCTTCCCCGCCATCTTTGTGAGCTTCGCGCTTTTTCTCATCGGCGTGGCCTGCTGCTATTACTGGCTGCTCCCGAAAACGATTCTCTTTTTCTTCCATGACACCCAGTCGTTAGGCTGGACGCCGATGTGGACCGTGCAGCAATATTATTCCTTCGTGACCCGCTTCGTTCTTGGCTTCGGGCTGGCTTTTGAGTTGCCCGTCGTCGTTCTCGCGCTCGTGAAATTTGGCCTCGTCACCTACGCCTTCATGTCCCGCACCCGGCCCTACGCGATCGTCCTCATCTTCATCCTCGCCGCCATCATCACTCCGACGCCCGACGTCCTCACTCTGATCGCGATGAGTCTCCCGATGTGCCTGCTTTACGAGAGCTGCATCTGGATCGCCTGGTTCATGCAACGCAAGGCCGCCCGCGACGCCGTCGCCTAACGAGTGGACACGCTGGTCGCCTACGAGCTGGTCTTTCGCATCTTCGCCTTCTTCCTCGGCGCGGCGGTCGGTTCGTTTTTAAACGTCTGCATCTACCGGTTGCCGCGCGAGCTCTCGGTCAACGAACCGCGCCGTTCCTTTTGTCCTTCCTGCAAAAATTCGATCCCCTGGCACCGGAACATCCCGCTCTTCAGCTGGCTCGCGCTGCGCGGCAAATGCGCCAACTGCGGGAGCCGGATCGCCTTTCGCTACTTCGCCGTCGAGCTGCTGACCGCGCTCCTTTTCCTCGCCGTCTGGCTCGTCTTTTCGTGGCCGGTGGCGATCGCTTACTGGATCTTCGTTTCGCTCCTCATCGCCGCCACTTTCATCGATTTCGAGCATTTCATTATCCCCGACGAAATCACCATCGGCGGGACTGTCGCCGGGGTGCTCGCCAGTCTCGCGCTCCCCACGCTGATGGACGAAACGTCGCGGCTCCGGGCCGGCGCCTGGTCGTTAGGCGCGGCCGCTCTCGGTTACGGTCTGCTCTGGATCGTGCTCGAAGGCGGGAAGCTCGCTTTCGGCAAAAGACGCATCCGGCTCGACACGCCGACGCCCTTCAGTTGGACGCGCCAGGGGGATGACGCCGAGTTCGTCGTCGGCGAAGAGCAGGAACAGTGGAGCGAACATTTCGCCCGCGAAACCGACCGGATGCTCTTGCATTGCGACAGAGCCGAAGTGGACGGCCGCGCTTTCGAAAATCCGATCCTGGAATTTCACTACAACCAGCTCGCCATCGCGGAGGAAACGTTCCAGCTCGACCATGTCGACCGGATCGCCGGGGTGGTGCGCGAGTTGCAAATCCCGCGGGAAGCGATGGGACGCGGCGACCTGAAATTTCTGGCCGCAATCGGCGCCTTCCTCGGCTGGCAGGCGGTGCTTTGCGCGATCTTCGCCGGTTCACTTCTCGGCTCGCTCGTCGGACTCACCAGCATGATCCTGGGCAAACGCGCCTGGTCGGCCAAAATCCCCTTCGGCCCCTACCTCGCCCTCGGCGCCTTGATCTGGATGTTCTTCGGCGGCGACCTGCTCGGGTGGTACATCGGTCTCATCCGGCCGTAAGCACTGTTTCAATGATTGGGCGCTCGCCCTCCCCCAAAATCTCACTGGAGGCAACCGACCATTTCGGACTTTCTCCCGGCTTCGCCGGATAGGCGCTTGCCAGTCGCGAAGAGGCCAGAATGATTGAACCATGATTCGCTTATTCCTGGCGCGCTCTGTCCTGGGCGTGGCTTTGCTTGCACCCGTCGGATTGGTTCAACCGCTTTCTGCTGCCGAAGCGCCTGCGACTTTGGCGGACGCCGTCGCAACGCTCCAAAGCGGCGACGCGCCGGGCGCCGCGAAAATGCTGGAAGCGATCACGGAGCGCGAACCGGAGAACGCCCACGCCTGGAGTCTTCTCGGCACCCTGTATAAAGGAGGGAAGCAGTTGGATAAGGCGGCGGCGGCTTACCAACACGCGATGGAGGTGGACCCGACTCGGCCGAACCCGCTCTACAGTCTTGCCGCCGTGGCAGCCTTACGAGGCCAAAAAGATGAAGCGTTTCAGTGGCTAACCAAAGCGAAGGCCACTGGCAAAGCGGACCTGACCGGACTGTCGCAGGACGATGATTTCGCCGCGATCATGGACGACAAACGGTTCGCCGGGTTTGTGCCAAAAGCGGACGATTTTGCGGATCCCTTTGTCGAGCAGGTCAAGGTGATTCGGGAATTCGATGGGGAAGCGGCGAACGATCAGTTTGGCTGGATCGCGCGCAAGCTGGGAGATGCCGATGGCGACGGCGTGACAGATTTCGTGACTTCCGCCCCTAACCACGCCTCCGGCGGAAAGGACGCGGGCCGGGTTTACGTGTACTCGACCGGCACCGGCAAGCTCCTCTGGCAGGCAGATGGCAAAGCCGGAGATATCCTCGGTACCGGCGTGGAATGCGCCGGCGATACGAATGGCGACGGAATCCCCGATGTCATCGCCAGCGGTCCGCCCAATGGTGTGGCCTACATTTACTCGGGTAAGGATGGCCGGATCCTGCAATCTCTGAAGTCGTCAAGCAAGACTCCCGAAGCTTTCGGCCAGCATGTCGCAGGGGTAGGCGACGTGAATCACGATGGCTGCGCCGATGTCATCATCGGCGCACCACCACCACCCGGTAAACCCGGCAAAGGGATGGGTCATGCTTATGTCTACTCCGGTAAAGATGGAAAGACATTACTCACCCTGACCGGCGAAAGCGAAGGGGATCGTTTTGGCAACGCTGTAGCCGGCTATAGCGATGGAAAACAAATGTTTCTCGTGGTCGGTGCGCCGAAGGCTGGGCCGGAAAAACATGGTCGCGTCTTTGTTTATACTGGCCTAACGAAAAAGGCCAGGTTCACCTTCGATGGAGATTCTACCGCCAGCGCCTATGGCGCGATGTTTCTTTCCGTCATCGGCGACACGGACGGCGATGGCACTCCCGATATCTATGTTTCTGACTGGCCAAACAACGCGAAGGGGCCCTCTACCGGCCGGGTCTATGTCTATAGCGGCAAGGACGGCCACCCGCTGCTCACGTTAACTGGCGAGCATGAAGGGGGTGGTCTCGGCACCTCACCTTCACCGGCCGGCGATGTCGATCACGATGGTCATGACGATCTCATCGTCGGCGCGTGGCAATATGCCGGAGGGGCAACCTCGGGCGGACGCGGCTATCTGTTTTCTGGGAAGGATGGGTCGTTAATGAAGACCTACACCTGTCGCACTGCCGGTGACACCTTCGGTTTCGATGCCGTCGGGATGGGGGATGTCGACCACGATGGAACTGTCGATTTCCTGATCACCTCGGGCTGGAGTGGGATTCATGGTTATCACTCAGGGCGGGTCTTCCTCATCTCCAGCGGAGTAACGCCCGAAAAGGCGAAGTAGCCAATCCCCGGAAGCAAAACAGCCGGGCTCCTTGCGGAACCCGGCTGCTGTTAATTGCTTAAGCTAGCGTGTAAGCGCCGGACTTAGTAGTCCATTCCGCCCATGCCGCCCATTCCACCCATGCCGCCGCCCGGCATACCGCCGCCAGCGCCACCCTTCTCCTTCTCAGGAGCTTCGGTGATGACTGCTTCGGTAGTGAGGAGGAGGCCGGAGATGGAGGCCGCGTTCTGCAACGCGCTCCGCGTCACCTTGGTCGGATCCACCACGCCCGCTTTCACGAGGTCGGTGTATTCGCCGGTAGCGACGTTGTAGCCTTCGTTGCCTTTACGCTTCTTCACTTCCTGCACGATGAGCGCGCCTTCCTGGCCCGCGTTATCGGCCAGAGTGCGGAGCGGAGCTTCGACGGCGCGGCGGATGATTGCCACACCGACTGCTTCGTCGCCTTCGAGCTTGAGGTTATCGAGAGCCTTCTGAGCACGGATAAGGGCGACGCCGCCACCAGGGACGATGCCTTCTTCCACCGCGGCGCGAGTCGCATGCAATGCGTCTTCCACGCGCGCTTTCTTTTCCTTCATCTCAGTCTCAGTCGCGGCGCCGACATTGATGACGGCTACTCCACCGGCGAGCTTCGCGAGGCGCTCCTGGAGCTTCTCACGGTCGTAATCGGAGGTGGTCTCCTCGATCTGACGACGGATCTGGTTCACACGGCCTTTGATGTCGACCTGCTTGCCTTCGCCTTCCACAATCGTGGTGTTCTCCTTGTCGATCGTGACGCGCTTGGTACGCCCTAAGTCCTCGAGCTTTACGTTCTCGAGTTTGATACCGAGGTCTTCGGTGATGCATTGACCGCCTGTGAGGACGGCGAGGTCTTCCAGCATCGCCTTGCGACGATCGCCGAAGCCCGGGGCTTTGACGGCTGCGACTTGCAACGTTCCGCGGAGCTTGTTCACGACCAGGGTCGCGAGAGCTTCGCCTTCCACGTCTTCCGCAATGATGAGGAGCGGACGACCGGCTTTCGCGACTTTCTCAAGCAGCGGAAGCATGTCCTTCAAGCTCGAGATCTTCTTCTCGTGAATGAGGATGTAAGGGTTATCGAGCACGACTTCCATCGCTTCGGCATTGGTGACGAAGTAAGGGGAGAGATAGCCCTTATCGAACTGCATGCCTTCGACAACGTCGAGGCTGGTTTCGATCGACTTGGCTTCTTCCACCGTGATGGTGCCGTCCTTGCCGACCTTGTCCATGGCGTCGGCGATGATCTCGCCGATCGTCTTGTCCCAGTTAGCAGAAACGGTCGCGACCTGGGCGATCTCGTTCCGGTCACTGACCTTCTTCGAGATTTTGCCGAGCTCGGCGACGATGGCTTCCACCGCCTTGTTGATGCCGCGCTGGAGCGAGGTCGGATTGGCGCCGGCCGTCACGTTGCGGAGACCTTCTTTATAGATGGACTCGGCGAGGACGGTCGCGGTCGTGGTGCCGTCACCAGCGATGTCGGAAGTCTTGGAAGCGACTTCGCGGACGAGCTGGGCGCCCATGTTTTCATAAGGATCTTCGAGTTCGATCTCCTTGGCCACAGTCACACCGTCTTTGGTGATCGTGGGGCTGCCGAATTTCTTGTCGAGGATGACGTTGCGACCGCTCGGTCCGAGGGTCGCCTTGACGGCACGCGAGAGCTTCTCGATGCCGCGGAGAAGCGCGTGGCGCGCATTCTCGTCAAATTGTAGTTGTTTAGCTGCCATATATTTCTAGTTCTTAATCTTTGGTTGAGAGTTGAGAGACGGGATTAACCGATGATGCCGAGGATATCGTCCTCGCGCATGATCAGGTAGGACTCACCGTCCACCTTGATCTCAGTGCCGCCGTATTTCGAGATGAGCACTTTGTCGCCCTTCTTCACGGTGAAATCGACTTTCTTGCCGTTGTCATCGACTTTCCCGGTGCCGAGAGCGACGACGTTGCCTTCCTGCGGTTTTTCCTTGGCGGTATCGGGGATGATGATGCCGCCCTTTTTGGTTTCTTTCTCTTCGAGCGGTTGCACGAGCACCCGGTCTCCGAGAGGTCTTACGTTAATTGCCATATGGTTATCTTACTTACTCCTTCTAGTAGGTTGGTTGTTGCCGGCGCACGCTCCACTCGAGCGGCACCCGGCAAATTGTTGTTGTTAAAAGCTATTTTTTATCTTCGTCGACGACTTCGAATTCCGCGTCGACCACATCGCCCTGGTCCTTCCGCGGACCATCGGTCTGCGGTTCGGTTTGCGGACCGGGACGTTCACCGGCTTCGGCACCCGGGCTAGGCCCGGCGCTGGCGGCGGCCTGCTTGTACAGGTCGGCGCTGACTTCCTGGAACTTGTTCTGCAAGTCCTCATAAGTGCGCTTCATTGCGTCGGTGTCGTTAGCCTCGATCGCGTCGCGGACGGCCTTGATGGCTTCCTCGATCTGCTTGCGCTTCTCTTCGGGAACCTTGTCGCCCAGATCCTTAAGCTGCTTCTCGCTCTGGTAAGCCAGAGTGTCGGCGTTGTTCTTGATCTCGATCGCTTCCTTCGCCTTCTTGTCTTCTTCAGCGTGAGCTTCCGCGTCGCGCTGCATCTTCTCCACCTCTTCCTTGCTCAAGCCTGAGCTACCGGTGATGGAGATCTTCTGCTCCTTGCCTGACCCGAGGTCCTTGGCGGAGACATGGAGAATGCCGTTGGCGTCGATGTCGAAAGTGACTTCGATCTGCGGCACACCACGCGGAGCCGGCGGGATGCCGTCGAGATGGAAGGTGCCAAGATTCTTGTTATCGCGGGAGAGCGGACGCTCGCCTTGCAGGACTTTGATTTCCACGCCCGGCTGATTGTCGCTGTAAGTCGAGAAAATCTGCGACTTACGAGTCGGGATTGTCGTGTTACGCGGAATCATCGGCGTGGCAACGCCGCCCGCGGTCTCGATTGCGAGAGTCAGCGGAGTCACGTCGAGAAGGAGAACGTCCTTCACGTCACCCTTAAGCACGCCGCCTTGGATGGCTGCGCCAACCGCAACGACTTCGTCCGGGTTTACGCCCTTGTGAGGTTCTTTCCCGATGAGTTCGCGGGCGGTCTCGATAACCTTCGGCATACGAGTCATGCCCCCGACGAGCACGAGCTCATTGATGTCTTTCTCGGCCAACTTCGCGTCGGAGAGACAGTCCTTGACCGGCTTGATCGTGCGCTGGAAAAGAGAGTCAGTCAGTTGCTCCAGCTTCGACCGAGTAAGCTTCTTCTGGATATGTTTCGGACCGCTGGCGTCCGCCGTGATGAACGGCAGGTTGATTTCATATTCCTGGGAGGACGAGAGCGCGATCTTGGCTTTCTCGGCTTCCTCCTTGATGCGCTGGATCGCGTCCGGTTGCTTCGAGAGATCGATGCCGCTGTCCTTCTTGAATTCGTTGACGATCCAATCGACCAGGACGTTATCCCAGTCATCGCCGCCCAGGTGAGTGTCACCGTTGGTCGCCTTCACTTCGAAGACGCCATCGCCGATTTCCAGGACAGAGATATCGAAGGTGCCGCCGCCTAAGTCATAGACTGCGATTTTTTCGTCCTTCTTCTTGTCGAGGCCGTAAGCCAGCGAGGCTGCGGTCGGCTCGTTGATAATACGCAGAACTTCCAAGCCAGCGATCTTGCCCGCGTCCTTGGTCGCGTTGCGCTGAGAGTCGTTGAAGTAAGCCGGGACCGTAATCACGGCCTGCGTGATCTTTTCGCCGAGCTTCGCTTCCGCGTCGGATTTGAGTTTGGCGAGAATCATCGCCGAGACTTCAGGCGGCGAGAATGTCTTCTTCTCGCCGTTCACTTCCACCTGCACGTGGGCGTCGCCGTTGGCGGCCTTCACGATCTTATAAGGAACGCGATGTTCTTCCTCGCGGACCTCGTCGAATTTGCGGCCCATGAACCGTTTGATGGAGAAAATCGTGTTTGCGGGGTTCGTCACGGCCTGGCGCTTCGCCGCCTGGCCGACCAGTCGCTCGCCATTCTTCGCGAATGCGACAATCGAGGGAGTGGTGCGGGCACCCTCGCTATTCTCCAAAACTACCGGGTCGCCGCCCTCCATCACTGACATACAGGAGTTCGTCGTCCCCAAGTCGATACCTAATACTTTAGCCATTGTTTATATAGAAATCCTTTCGCGGAGTGTTCAGCAGCGTTCATTCCATGCCAGAGCAGATCGACGTAAGCTCCTGTTAAACAGGGCCTAATATCCATGAACGCACGATCGGCTCGAGCAAGGATAGCGACATGATGGCGCATTATTCGCTTATCGCCATGGAGCTGCGGAGACAAGCTGTCTCCCGCCGACGTGGTATGAGGGCTGCTTAAAATTCGGCCATGCAAAGTGCTGCTCGACCGGTCGAATCAAAGAATGGAACGACCGACATTATTTTTAAGTGCGAGCACTGCGGGACCCCGCTGGTTGTCGAGAAGCTGGCGGCGGGTATGACTCTGAATTGTCAGCGTTGCGGGCAGCCGACGATGGTTCCACGTCACAACGCGATGGGGCTTGCTCCGCAGGCATCTCCGCAGTCAGCGGCCGCGAAGATCGCGGAATTGCAGCGACACTTGAAGGAGAACGAATCGCAGCGGACGGAGATCAACGGCTATATCAATCAGCTGAGCATCCAACTGCACCGCTGGCAGCTCCGCCTTCAGACGCTGAACGAGCGGAATAAGCATCTGGTTGATGAGATGGCCGGCCTCGACCGCCCGGATCAGTCACAGGCGGCAAGCTAGCTTGTTTGCTGCCACTGGGGCGGTATCGTTTCCCGATGATCGATGCGGCTACGGCGGAGTCCAAGCATGCGGTCCTGCAGGACATCATTCGAGATAGCGCCCCGCTTGTGATCGCCTACTCGGGCGGCGTGGACAGCGCGTTTCTGCTCGCCGTTGCGATGAAGACGATCGGTCACCGCTGCCTCGGCGTGATTGCCGACAGCCCCAGCCTGCCGCGGCAGGCGTTGGCCGATGCCTTGAAACTGGCGCACCAGATCGGAGCATCGGTCGAAGTCGTCGCGACAGATGAAATGCGCAACCCCGCTTATACGAGTAATCCGGTGAACCGTTGCTATTTTTGCAAGGCCGAGCTTTTCACGAAGCTCGACGGGCTGGCCAAAGACCGCGGCTTTCGGGCGATCGCCTACGGCGAGAACGCAGATGACGCACAGCAGTTCCGTCCCGGACGGCAGGCGGCGGCCGAGTTTCGTGTCCTCTCGCCGCTCAAGGATGCCGGCCTAACGAAAAGCGAAATTCGCGCCCTCTCCCGGGCCTCGCAGTTGCCGACCGCCGACGCGCCCGCGCAGCCCTGCCTGAGCTCGCGCATTCCCCACGGTACACCCGTCACCGCCGCCGCCCTTGGCATGATCGAACGCGCGGAAGCGGCCGTTCGGTCGTTAGGCTTCCTGATCTTCCGGGTGCGACACGAGGTGGGTGCGGAAGAAGTTTGCGCCCGGGTCGAGATTTCCCCTAACGAGATAGCGAAACTGGAGCCGCTCGCCGACTCACTCCACAAGGCGCTGCGCGCGGCCGGTTACGACCACGTGCTGATCGATCCGCAGGGCTATCGATCGCCGGTCGCATAGTTGCGACCAAATTCACTGAACTGTTACTTCGCCGCCACACGACTGTAACAATCGCTCTCTAGCCTTGCCGCGTTCGGAGACAATCCGGGCCGCAGCCGTTCGCGAGAATCGTCTGCGCTTAACCAAACACCCGCGACCTCGGTCGCAAAAAAGGAGAGACGATAAATGTTCAAGAAAACGATGCTTTTGGCGGTCGCTGGCAGCCTGCTTTTCGGCGGCGTCGCGGCCCGCGCTCAGGATAGTGGCGCCTTACTCGACCTGCTGGTGCGCAAGGGGCTGATCAACGATCAGGAAGCCGAAGAAGTCAGGGCCGACCTGACCCGCGAGAACGCCGCCACTTCGGCCGGCAAACTGAAGCTTTCCACGCCGGTGACCGAGCTCGAACTCTACGGCGACGCTCGTATCCGTTACGAGATTCGGAACGGCGAAACCGCCCGTCCCGACCCAATCAACCCGCCCGGCGACACTTACCAGCGCAATCGCGCCCGTTACCGTCTGCGCATTGGCTTGCGCGGCACGCTGGTCGACGACTGGTTCTTCGGCATCCGCCTGGAAACATCCACCAATCCGCGCTCGACCAACGTCACCTTCGGAGACGACACCAGCACCGGCCCGGGCCCATTCGCCAAGAATAGCGACGGCATCGGAGTTGGTCAGGCCTATCTCGGTTATACCGGGATTCGCGATCTCACACTCATCGCCGGCAAGATGGCGAACCCATTCGTGAATAGCACGATGGTCTGGGATAGCGACATCAACCCGGAAGGTCTGGCCGAACAATGGAAGCATACCTTCAACTTCTCCTTTGGCGGCGGCAGCTCCGGCGGCGGAGTGGAATCGATGAGCAAGGATGGCAAGACCGTCGCCACTGCTTCGACCTCGAGCGAACCGCAGAAGATCTCGCTCGATCTCTTCGCCAATTTCGGGCAGTTCGTCTACGACGATACCAATCCGGAGAATCCCATCGGGCCGAACCCAACCGGGTTACCGAAGAACGACAGCTACCTGCTCGGCTGGCAGATCGGCGCGAAGGTCAACTTCCCGCATAACTTCTACGTGCAGCTCGCGCCCACA
>DASXYO010000266.1:0-3087 GCA_036502465.1 Chthoniobacterales bacterium | reverse complement strand
AGCAGGCGCCGGAGTCCGCCAACAGGCGGGCGAGGTGTTTTTGCTCGGGGCCGACCTCGGCCAGCTGTAACGCGCGCCGAAAGCTTTCCGCTGCTTCTTCGTGCCGGCCGAGCTGCTGTTTCAGTTCGCCGGCGACGGCGTGGAAAAGATGATGGGTCTCGATGAGTTCGCGCCGGGGCATTTCTTCGAGAGCATCGAGGCCGGCCTGGGCGCCGTGGACGTGGGCGACGGCGACGGCGCGATTGAGGGCGATGATCGGTGAGGGGTTGCGCCGATGAAGTTGATCGTAGTGCCGGAGGATGCGGGCCCAATCGGTCGATGCGGCATCGCGCGCCATGCAATGACAAGCCGCGATGCCGGCCTGCAAGTGGTAGTCGCTGATCGTCTCACCCTGGGCGGCGGCGGCGAGATGCAGCAGGCCCTTATCGATGAAGCTCTGGTTCCACTGCGACCGATCCTGGTCATCGAGTCGCAACAGATTCCCCTGCTCGCTCAACCTGGTAGGGAAGCGCGCGCTGCTCAACAACATGAGGGCGAGCAAGGCGTGGCTGCGGGGGGTGTTACCGACGGGATGCCTAAGCAGTAGCTCCACGAGGCGGATGGCTTCGCGGCATAAGTCCTCGCGCAGGAGGGTCTCACCGGCGGAGGCTTTGTAGCCTTCGTTGAAGAGGAGATAGAGCGCGGCGAGGACGCCATCGAGGCGCGGGGTGAGGTCTTCGCCGTCGGGGATATCGAACCCGATGCCTGCTTCCTGGATGCGGCCGCGGGTGCGGGTGAGCTGTTTCTCGATCGCGGCCTCGCTGCTGAGGAAAGCGCGCGCGATCTCGGCGGTGCTGAATCCGCATAGCACCTTGAGCGCGAGCACGACCTGGGCATCGGTCGCGATCGCGGGATGAGCGCAGACGAACATGAGCCGGAGGGCGTCGTCGCGGATTTCGTATTCGCTTGTTTTCCCCAGGGTCGAATCGGCCAGCGTCTGGTCGAGGTGGGCGATGATGGCAGGCTCTTTCGCCGTCGCCATGCGCTGGTGGCGGAGGGCGTCCTTCGCGAGATTCATGGCGACGCGCATGATCCAGGCGGATGGATTCTGCGGGATGCCGCCCATCGACCAGGTGCGCAAGGCGCGGAGCATCGCCTCCTGGGCGACGTCTTCGGCGAGGGTGAGGTTTTGGGTGCCGAGCAGGCGGATCAACGCGCCGTGGAGGCGGCCGGTTTCGTGTCGGAAGAAGTTCTCGACCAACTGCGCGGCGGGCGCGGAAATGGCGGGCGGCTCGGACGGGCTCTCGTCCGTGACTGAAACTGTCGAGGTGAGAGCCACCGAAGTTTATTCGGCCAAGGCTGCTTCGCGCTCGCGCACTTTTACTCCGAGATGGCAGCTCTCGGCGAGGCGCCGCACTTCGATGATGAGACCGGAGGCGAGGCCGGGATGCTGTTGCGCGATGGCGGTCGCTTCCTCGAGGTCGCGCACATTGAGCATAACGTAGCCGCCGATCGCTTCCTTCGCCTCGGCGAATGGGCCATCGACGACGCGTTCGCCGCGCGGCCCGGAGACGATGCGTGTCTCGAGCTCGAGCGGGGTGCCATCGATCGCCTTGCCGGCGGCCGCGAGATCGTCATACCAGGTATTCCAACGCGTCACGAGACGCTGCCGATCTTCGGCGGAGAGATGCTCGAAGTTTTCCGGACCGGAATTCCGGAAGAAGAGGATGTAAGGAGTGCTGTTTGTTTCCATGTGTTTATTTCAGGTTGCGGCTCTGTTTTCGGCCGTCAATATCTCAACGAAGCAGTCTTCTCGCACCGGACAGTCATTTGGAAATAAAATTGCAATCGAGTGTCCGGCACGAGGGCTGTTGTTCGTGGAGAGATTGAACGAACAACAGTTTGCAACCATCCACAACCAGCCAGGAATTTTCAACCAACCATGACCACATCCAACACCCACACCATTCAACTGCATCGCGTGCTGCGCGCGCCGGTCGAGCGCGTCTATCGCGCCTTCCTCGATGCCGACGCCACGGCAAAATGGCTGCCGCCTAACGGATTCACCTGCAAGGTCGACCGGATGGAGGCGAAGGTCGGGGGCACTTTCCAGATGTCCTTCACGAATTTCACCACCGGCACGAGCCACTCCTTCGGCGGCGAATACCTCGAGCTGGTGCCGCACTCGCGCATTCGCTACACGGATAAGTTTGACGATCCCAACCTGCCAGGCGTGATCGAGGTGGCGATCGACTTGAAGGAAGTCTCGTGCGGCACGGAGGTGCAGATCAAGCAGGCCGGCGTGCCGAGCGCGATCCCGGCGGAGGCTTGTTATCTCGGCTGGCAGGAATCGCTCATTCTTCTCGGAAAACTGGTCGAAGCTGAAATTCCGGATTGAACCGGGACCGACCGCGGAGTTAATGAAAGCCAAATCATGAGCGCAGTAAGACTATTGGTCGGCACACGCAAAGGCGCGTTCGTCCTGACATCGGACGGCACACGCAAGGATTGGAAAGTGAGCGGCCCGCATTTCGCAGGCTGGGAGATTTATCATCTCAAAGGATCGCCGGTGAACCCGAACCGGATCTACGCATCGCAAAGCAGCGGCTGGTTCGGGCAGCTGGTCCAGCGCTCCGATGACGGCGGCGAGACCTGGGAACCGGTGGGGAAGGATTTCGTCTATGACGGCACGCCCGGGACGCACCAGTGGTATGACGGCACGCAGCATCCTTGGGAATTCAAGCGCGTCTGGCATTTTGAGCCTTCGCTGACTGATGCGGAAACTGTTTACGCCGGGGCGGAAGATGCGGCTCTTTTCCGCAGCACGGACGGCGCCAAGACCTGGCAGGAGCTTCCGGGTTTGCGCGAAGCGAAAGGCAAACTCTGGCAGCCCGGAGCCGGTGGCATGTGTCTCCACACCATCCTGCTCGATCCGCAGAATCCGGATCGGATCTTTGTCGCGATCTCGGCGGCGGGCGCTTTCCGCAGCGATGACGCGGGTAAGAGTTGGGCTCCGATTAATAAAGGACTGAAATCTCCCTATGAGCTGCCTGACCCGGCGGCGGAGGTCGGACATTGCGTGCATCGGATCGCGATGCATCGCTCGCG
>DASXYO010000265.1:0-5894 GCA_036502465.1 Chthoniobacterales bacterium | reverse complement strand
TCGAGCTCGTCGGCATTCGGCGCGCTGACCTCGATCCGGGCAAAGCTTTGATCCGCGCGGTTCTCACCGATCTTGATTTCGCCGATTTTGAAGGTGCTCCCGGAGGCGATGATCTCGTCCAGGACCTTCGGTAGAATCAGGGAATCGATGATATGGCCGCGCAGCTCGATGGTCTCAGTTGGCATCGCCGGAACTTAGCCGCGGAACGCTCTTGCGCCAGCTGAAGCGAGACTAACGAGTTCGACCGGCCTCGTTTACTGATAACCGGAGTCGATCCGATTTCCGCTTGTCGACCTCGCGCTCGCAGCTATCTAATGCAGTTTCTTCCACTGAAAAATTACCGCTTGAACGACTCCGAGACATCCGCACAATCCGATCCGCAATCCGTCGAGGGATTTCGCATTTCGGACGAGCCGGTGGTGCGCTCGCGGGGCGCCTCCGCCATGGGAAATGGCGCGGTGCCCTCATCGCACGACACAGATCTGCTTTATGTCATCGCGCGCGATCCGAAGTCGCTGTTCGTCTATTGGGATCTGAACTGGACGAGGATCTTTTCCCACGCCGGGATTGCGGCGCGGCAGGTGTACCTCCGGATTTATTGCCAGGATGGATCGGTCGAGGGCACGCGCGAGATCAATCCCTTTCTTGGTCATTGCTACGCGGACGTGGCGGCGGCGGGCGCCGACTATCATTGCGAGCTCGGATGCCTGGAAGGCGATGAATGGATCAGCCTTGTTCGCTCCGGCAAGGCCGCGACGCCGGCGGACCACATGTCGGATGACCTCTCCGCACAATTCGCCACCCTTCCGCTGCACCTGAATTTCCAACGCATGCTCGATATTCTGCGCACGACGAAGACGGAAGACGCAACCCTTGCGCGCACCGTTGCTTCCCTCCAGGAAAGCGCGCGAGCCACGCCGGACGCGGTCGAACCGCGCAAAAGCGCCAACGGCCCTGCCGCGGCGGATTTCAGAGCGCTCGCGCAGGCCATCGAAACAGCCGCCCCGACACCCGAAGAGCGGGCGCGCTGGGCGAAACTTTCGGAGGAGCTGGACGGCTCGAGCTGGGGCGGGGCGAGCGAAAGCGGCTTGGGCGGGAGCAGTCCGGCCTAACGAATCGCGGACCGCGAATCTCGCCGGGCTGCGTCAAACTCGAAGTTTGGCGAATAAATCTCGTTGCCAGCGGAACTCGATTGCCACTAATGAGTGGACGGATGCGAACAGATCGCATCCTTCATTTTAGTATTACGCTTCCAGCCTAACGATCGCAGAAAGTCCGACACTATGAGTAACGAAAAGAAAGCTGTGGAATGGGGAACGCGGGTCGGAGTCATCCTGGCGGTGTCCGGATCGGCGGTCGGTTTGGGGAATTTCCTTCGCTTTCCCGGCCAGGCCGCGGCCCACGGTGGCGGCGCCTTCATGATCCCCTACGTCTGCGCGCTCCTTTTCCTCGCTCTCCCGATCGGCTGGGCGGAATGGGCCATGGCGCGGCACGGCGGGACCAAGGGCTTCCATAACGGAGCGGCCATTCTCGGTATCGCCGGTGGCGGCCGAATCGCGCGCTACTTCGGCGTCCTCTCGATCCTCATCCCGATGGTCGTCTACATGTACTACGTTTATATCGAGGCGTGGTGTCTTCGTTATGCCTGGGAATACCTGACCGGCGGCGTGCAGCTGACCGGAAGCATTGGAGACCAGGTCAAGACCGCGGGAATCTTCTTCGGCGAAGCGACCGGGACGAGCACCAATGGGGTGCTGAATATGAGCGTGGTTTTTTGGGTGCTCGTGGTCTGCTTGAATATCGTCCTCGTTTATCGCGGATTGAAGGGCGGGATCGAAAAGTTCTGCCAATACGCGCTGCCGGCGATGGCGATCCTGGCCGTGATCGTGTTGATCCGGGTGTTGACCCTTGGCACGCCCGATCCGACGCATCCGACGCAGAATGTCTTGAACGGGCTCGGTTTTCTCTGGAATCCGGATTTTTCCAAGCTGACCGATTTTGAAACCTGGCTGGCCGCGGCCGGGCAGATTTTTTTCAGTCTGTCGGTCGGCTTCGGCGTGATTCTAAATTACGCCTCTTATTTGAAGAAGAAGGACGACGTCGCGTTGTCCGGGTTAACCGCGAGCGCGACTAACGAACTCTTCGAAGTCGGCTTTGGCGGCTTGATCACGATCACGGCCGCGTTCGTTTTCCTGGGTGCCAGCGGGATCGTCGGAACGAGCACTTTCGGACTCGGATTCCAGACGCTGCCGGTTGTCTTTCATCAAATGGGCGCAGCCGGGCCGTGGATCGGCTTCGCCTGGTTTTTCCTCCTCTTCCTCGCCGCCATCACCAGCTCGATCTCGATGCTGCAGCCGGTGAAGACATTTTTTGAAGAAGCGCTCGGAATCACGCACGGCAAAGCGATCGCGCTCACTTCAGTAATCTGCGGGCTCGGCTCGTTCTGGGTCATCTGGTTTAGCAAAAACACGATGGCCCTCGACACGATGGATTTCTGGGTTGGAACTTTCTGCATCTTTCTCCTCGCGACCGTGCAGATTATTTGTTTTGGCTGGGTTTGGGGCACGGAAAAAGGAATGGAGGAGCTGGACCAGGGTGCGCTGATCAAAGTGCCGCGCATTTTTATGTTCATCATGAAATGGGTCGCGCCGATTTACCTGCTCGTGGTCCTGGTTGGTTTCAGCTATACGAATTTGCCCGGGAAGCTGCGCGACATTGCGAGCAATCCGATCGAACTTTGGACGGTGGTGATCATCGCGGCGACGCTGCTCCTGCTGGTCGCCGTGCTGGCGGTCGGCGAACGGCGCTGGCGCGCGGCCGGGCTCGATATCGACGGACGGAATCCATGAGAGGAATAAACTAATGAATACCTGGGGCTGGATTTTCATGCTCATTTCGCTCGCCCTCGTCTGGGGGACCACGATCTGGGCCTATTGTCGTTTGTTAGGCGCGCCGCGCGAGGACGGGAAAGAATAGGATTGGCCGAACGGCGGAAACTGTCGGCGCATGCTTGCTTACGTTGAAGGCCCGAACGTGTTCGGGGTGCCGCTCGACTTCATTCTTTTCGGGCTGACTCTGCTCGGGGTTGCACTTTTTCATCATTACACCTTGCGGGTGGCGCTGACCGGCCTGCTCACAATTTCCCTCTACAAGATCATCTTCACCGGTTTCAAAACCGGCCCCGGCGCGATCGGGTTCCTTTTCCATCTCGAACACGAGTGGGTCATTCTCCTCAACCTGTTTTGTCTCCTCACCGGTTTCGCGCTTCTCTCGCGTCACTTCGAGAAGAGCCACGTCCCGGTTGTGCTCCCGAAGTTCATGCCGGGCGATTGGAAGGGCGCGTTCCTGCTCCTCGTGATGGTCTGGATCCTGTCGGGCTTTCTCGACAACATCGCAGCCGCGTTAATCGGCGGTGCGATGGCCCACCAGCTTTTTCGCGCCAAGGTCCACATCGGTTATCTGGCCGCGATCGTCGCTGCCTCTAATGCCGGCGGGTCCTATAGCGTAGTCGGCGACACCACGACCACGATGATGTGGATCGACGGGATTTCGCCCCTCGTGGTTTTCGAGGCGATCATCGCGGCTTCCGTCGCGCTCTTCATTTTCGGAATCCCGGCGGCCATTGTGCAGCAGAAGTATTCTCCCATCCTGAAGCACTCCCACGAGCATACCAGGATCGATTGGACGCGAGTCTCCATCGTTCTCCTGATCCTCGTCCTGGCGATCGGCACGAACGTGACGGTAAACCTGAAGTTCCCGCGCTACGCCGATCACTTCCCGTTCATCGGTGCCGCCGTCTGGGTGGCGATTCTTCTTTCGGTCTCTGTGCGGCGGCCCGATTGGGAAGTGCTGCCCGAAACCGTGAAAGGATCGGTTTTCCTGCTTTCGCTCGTGCTTTGCGCCTCGATGATGCCAGTGGAGAAGCTGCCAACGGCTTCGTGGCACACGGCACTCGGGCTCGGATTTCTCTCTTCGGTTTTCGACAATATTCCGCTCACCGCATTGGCCTTGAAACAGGGCGGCTACGACTGGGGGTTTCTCGCTTACACGGTTGGGTTTGGCGGCTCCATGGTCTGGTTCGGTTCGTCGGCAGGTGTTGCCCTAACGAATCTTTATCCGGAGGCGCGCTCCGTCGGGCTTTGGGTTCGGCACGGCTGGGTCATCATCCTGGCTTACGTCATCGCATTTTTCGTCATGCTCACAGTGTGGGATTGGCATCCTGACGCGCCGCACAAGCAACGAGCCACTCCTGTTCACACCGCCCATTAATTCACCCCGGGCTGATTTCCCATTTCCGCCAACGTGCTAGTCTGGCCCGTGGAAAAACCTGGGCGCTTTCATCACGAAAAAAGACTAGCGGCGCTTTTTGCTTTCGGCGCGCTTCTCAGCGCGGTCCCCGCCTGCAGCGCGACTGGGAAACGCCCGCAGCCCGCCCTCGAGAGTTCGCAATTCCAGGCCTTGCCGCTGGAGCGTTCCCAGCAAAATCATCTCCTGATCCGAGCCGAGATTAACGGCAAGCGGGCCCTCCTCGGCGTCGATACCGGTGCGCCGGTCAGCGCGATCTCCGCTTCGCGGCGGGCGCACTTCGGCCTCACGGCTCTCCCTGGTTCCTCCAAACTTCCGCCGCGCCTGCGGATCAACGGCGGCTTTAATCGCGTCACGATCGCGCACCACTTGCGCATCGGCGCGCTTACCCTCGTCGACGAGCCGATGGTCGTGGTCGACCTAAGCGGGCCGGCGCGGGCCGCGCACGAATTTCACGAGCAGGAACTCGATGGGATTCTCGGGGCCGACATTCTCTTCCCGACCGAAGCGGTGCTCGATTGCCGGAAGCAGGTTTTGTTTATGAAAATCGATCCCGACGCGCGGGGTGCGGTGCCGGGAATTGATCGGCGCGGTTGGAAAAACATGCCGATCCGCGTGACGAAAGGCTGGAATCTCTACGTCGACAGCAAGCTGAATGGAAAGCCGGCGCAGCTCATGATCGATACCGGCGCCTTCACGACATTGATCCACCGGCCTTTCGTGCGGGAGATGCGTCTCAAGACCCGCGACACGCCTTACACCTCCGGTGCAGTCAACCTCGATGAACGCGGACTGCAGCTGGCGGTCATCCAGCGTTTCGCGATTGGGCCATATCTGGTCAAAGGCAAGGAAGTCGGCGTCATGAACCTCGATGGCTTGATCCATGGCGACCTGTTGCAGGGTGAGCCGCCCGTCGCGGGATTGTTAGGCTCGGAGTTTCTCCGGCGCAATAATGCGATCATCGATTTCGGGAATCGCACGCTCTACCTGAAGTTGTAGCGCACTGCCGCGCCGGAAAAATCGAATGCAACTCCCGGCCATCCATGCCACTGGTCTGGCATGAAACAATTGTTGTTCGGCTGCCTCCTCGTCTGCTCTCTTGGCCTGGCGAATGTACGCGGCCAGGACGCCAGCAAACCTGAAGAAAAGAAACCAATGGATACAAATCAAAAAGAAGTGGCCGTGCTCAAAACGACGGACGGCGAAATGGTGGTGGAATTTTGGCCCGAAGTGGCGCCGAAGACGGTCGAGAATTTCAAGAAGCTGGCCCGCGCAGGATTCTACGATGGAACGGCTTTCCATCGCATCATCCGCGGCTTCATGATCCAAGGGGGTGATCCCACCACGAAGGATCCGTCGAAGGAAAGCAGCTACGGCACCGGCGGGCCCGGTTACCAAATCCAGGCGGAATTTAATGACCGTCCGCATCTGCGCGGCGTTCTCTCCATGGCCCGCTCGTCAGATCCGAACTCGGCCGGCAGCCAGTTCTTCATCTGCCTCGGCACCGCCAGTTCGCTCGATCATCAATACACAGCGTTCGGCAAAGTGATCAAAGGTCTCGACGTCCTCGACAAAATCGGCGCCACGCC
>DASXYO010000264.1:0-3847 GCA_036502465.1 Chthoniobacterales bacterium | reverse complement strand
ACCAGAATATGGTAACCGAGGTTTAAACACGACGGGTGGGCGACGAAATGAAACTCCGGATTGCGTTGATTTCCATCGCTGTGGCGGCGGCCACGGCATTGAGCGGGTGCGCCCCGGTGGGTTTGGGTACGACGATCGCGTTGAACGCCGACGCGCACCTGACCCCGCGCGACAGGCAGATGCTGGCGTTGGCGCCGGCGGAAGAATGGCAGATTCCGATCGTGCGCAGGCGCGTGCCGGACCCGACGGGAGAGCCGCCGGGGACGATCGTGATCGATACGACGGTCAAGAACCTCTATTTTGTGCTGCCGGGAAGGCAGGCGATCCAGTATAAAGTCGCCACGGGCGCCGAATCCTACGGCTGGACCGGGCGGGCGACCGTCGGTCACATGCAGGAATGGCCGCAATGGATGCCGACCGCCTCGCTCATGGAAAAGTGGCCCGAATTCAAGGTGTACCTGCAGCACGGTCCGCTCGCCGGGGCCTACGACAACCCGCTTGGAGCGCGCGCGCTCTATCTATATCAGGGCAATCGGGACACGCTTTATCGAATTCATGGCACCAACGAGCCGTCCGAGATCGGTCAGGCGGTGTCGTCCGGTTGCATCCGGATGCGCGACCTCGACGTCATCGATCTCTATTCGCGGGTTCACGTGGGAACGCCGGTCGTGGTAAAGTAGGGCGTTTCTTCGACCCGAAGGAGTGCTCAGATGATTTCGCCCATCAAAGTCCTCGTCACCGCGACTGCGGTGAACCGCGGCGGCCGCAACGGCCACAGCGAAACGACCGATAAGACGGTCAGCGTCGATTTGTCGGTGCCGAAGGAAATGGGCGGCCCAGGCCGTCCGGGAACGACGACGCCCGAACACCTGTTTGCGGCCGGCTATGCCGCGTGCTTTGGAGGCGCGCTCGATTACGTCGCCACCAGCAAGAAGAAGAACGCCAAGAACGCCGAAGTGACCTGCTCGGTGGGCTTCGGACCGCGGGACGCCGGCGGTTTCGGCATCACGGTCAAGATGCGCGTCTCCGAACCCTCGCTGCCGCAGGCCGAACTCGAGGAGTTCGTCCACGAAGCGCACGAGAAGATCTGCCCTTATTCGCATGCGACTCGCGGCAATGTCGATGTGAGCTTCGAAGTGCAGGGCGGCTGAGCCCGCTCGGCAAACGTCTCGGGCGCGGCACGCCGCGGGACTTCTGGCGCCGATCGTCCACGCCCGCCCGTCGGGTCGAGGACCGCGTTCCGTCCTAGTCGCCAGCGTCATTGAAACTGTGGCGTTTTTCTGAATCTCTGCCCCCGCGATGCGGTGGGGGTGATTCGTGGCGGGGAAAGAGATTGCGGTCAAGAAGTATGTGGTGAAGTTGAGCGCCGAGGAGCGCGAGCGGCTCGAGGCGATGACCTGCGCGGGCAAGCACCCGGCGCAGTTGCTGACGAAGGCGCGCATCCTGTTGAAGGCGGACGCATCGGAGGCTGGCGAAGGTTGGAGCGACAGCGCGATCTCCGAGGCGCTGGACACCAGCATCAACAATATCGGCCGCCTCCGCCGTCGCCTGGTCGAGGAAGGGCTCGAGGGGGCGCTGAAGCGCAAACACAATCCGAACTCCGCCCGGCCGCGCATTTTCGATGGCGCGACGGAGGCGAAATTGATCGCCCTGACGTGCTCGCCGGCTCCCGAGGGGTTCGCGCGTTGGAGCCTGCGCCTGCTCGAGGAGAAGGTCGTCGAATTGAACATCGTCGAGAAGGCCAGCGACAACACAATCGGGAGGGTTTTAAAAAAAACATCCTCAAACCCCACCGCCAGCGGCAATGGGTGATCCCGCCGGACGCCAACGCCGGCTTCGTCGCGGCCATGGAAGACGTGCTGGAAACCTACCAGAACCCACGCGATCCCGATCGCCCTCTCGTCTGTCTGGATGAAACCTCCAAGCAGTTGATCCTCGAGACGCGCGCGCCTATCCCCGCCAAGCCCGGACGAGCCGCCCGGCACGATTACGAATACGAGCGCAACGGTGTGGCCAATCTATTCATGATGTTCGCGCCGCTGGAGGGCTGGCGCCAGGTCAAGGTCACCGACCGCCACGCCGCGGTCGACTATGCGCAGGTGCTCAAAGAACTGTCGGACGTACATTTTCCCGATGCCGCACAAATCACGCTGGTCCAGGACAACCTGAGCACACATACGGCCGCCTCGCTCTATGCGGCCTTCCCTGCCGTCGAAGCGCGCCGCCTCGTAAAGCGGTTCGAATGGCACTATACGCCGAAACATGGAAGCTGGCTCGACATGGCCGAATCCGAACTCGGCGTCCTGTCGAGCCAATGTCTGAGCCGGCGCATTCCAGACAAGCAGACCCTCCAACGAGAGGTCGCGGCTTGGCAGGACCATCGCAACAAACATCATGCAAAGGCCGACTGGCAATTCACCACAGACGACGCCCGCGTGAAACTCAAGAGGCTCTACCCCACATTTTGAATGACTCGGGCGACTAGTTGAGAAATAACCCGGTAGGCCGCACAACCAAGCGTGTAATCACATGAAAACAGGGAAACATAGGTCTAGGTTTACACACACGCGATCAGATTGTCGGCGTATCGCGCAGTAAGGTGGAACGCAAAGGTCGGCCTGGATGACTGCACAAAAGCTGCTCGGACCATCCATTTTTCGTTCTCTTTGCGATACTATCTGGGATGCGGCTTACCCAACGAAAATTGGTTCATCGTTGCGATTTACTTGTTGTAATTTCGTAAGCCGCGAAAGCGACGGCGGAGAGCGTGCGCTGGAACGTTTTGAGAAGACGAATTCTTTTAACCCTTCCCGGAATTATACACCTGCTTAGAAATTGACTGTCCGTCCATCAGGAGATACCGGTGTTGAATAGCGTTGTCGTTGACAAGAGCGCGAACGCGGAATTTCGACCCTTTGCGGGGCGCCTCGATTTGGAGCCAGGGGAGCGTTGGTTTGTCGCGCGCGTGCACCCCCATCGCGAAAGCACCGCACAACTCAACCTCCATCGCCTGGGATTCCGGAGTTTCGCTCCGAGACTGCGGCGTACCGTCCGGCACGCTCGCAAGTTACGCAACGTTCTGGCGCCGCTGTTTCCCGGCTATATTTTCCTTATTTTTGATCTTTCGAGGGACCGCTGGCGTTGCGTCAACAGCACCTTCGGCGTCGCCTCGCTGATCATCGGGGCCGAGCAACCGATCCCCGTGCCGCGGGGCATCGTCGAGACGCTGGTGGCGACGACCGAAAGCTCCGGAACGGTTCGGCTCGACTGCCACCTTGAGATTGGCCAGAAGGTTCGCATTCTGTCTGGGCCATTCGCCGAAAAGCTTTGTCGACTCGTGCATCTCGACGGCGGAGGCCGCGTTCGTGTGCTCCTTGAATTCATGGGCGCGGAAGTCTCTGCACTCCTCGACCGATCGTACGTTGCGCCAGTGGCGTGATGGTTCGACGGAAGCGGCCGCAGTCGAAACTCGCCTGCGAACCGCCGGCATGCCTAAATCACGGAGCAGACGAAGGTCGCGCAACTTTGCTTCCGTTTCTGCGAAGTCGGCTTCGTCCGAGAGAAGATGAGACAGAACGAGCAGTGAAACGGGAAACACCAATCTCTCGTTTGATGCAATCGGGGCTGCCTGCGGCCGGTGCCGACCAGTCAGTTTGATCCGCACAAGATCCTCTACTTCGTGTATCGAAGATGGATCCTCGCAACAGACCGGCATCAACCGCTCGTGGCGTAGGCCTGATTGGACCCCGCGCCCGGCGCTACACGGCTTCAACCCAGACGCTGCTCGATCCGCGTACCTGAGAAAGGCTTCGTGGCCGTTTGCACATGGGAAAAGTAGTTCGAGCGG
>DASXYO010000263.1:0-6958 GCA_036502465.1 Chthoniobacterales bacterium | reverse complement strand
CCGAAGCTGAAATTCTCCGGCGATAACCAGCCGACGGAAAAAGACATCGAAGAGATGCACCACTTCGCGCACGAAAATTGTTTCATCGCCAACTCGGTCAAAACCGAGGTCACGGTCGCGAAATAGCGGCCGGGGAACCGGGCAGCGTTTGCGCTACGGCACCACGACGCGGTAGAAGCGCTGCGTGGTGTTGAGACCACCGGTCTGAGATCCGTCGTCGAACCAGGTCATGACCGCGCCCGTACCGACGAGGTCGGGCGTAATCGCGATCCACGTCGCATCCAGGAGATTGTTCTTCCATTGCACCCGGTAGGGAATGCCAGGCTGCGATTGCCAAGTGACCAGGAAACCTCCGCCCAGTTGGGCGGCCAGTGACGTCACGGTGAACTGGCTCTGCGAATCATGCGGGCTGGTGCCAGCGAAATATTCCTGGCCGTTGCTAATTCCGTCGCTGTCGTCGTCGGCATTATCGTCAGTGATCCCGTAGTAGGCGCGCCATGAATCGGTGATTCCGTCGCCGACCGAGTCGGGACCAAATGTGACGGTGCTGCTTCCGTTAGGCTGATCGAATTTGACGAGGAGAAACTTGTTCGCGCTATCGTAAAACCATCCAAGCGAAGCGAGATCGAAGTCATTCTGCGTCGTCAGGTGAGGCAACCGCACGCCGTTGCGCTCGGCGCCGAACGGGCTGGTATTGGCAAAGACCTTCAGCCGGATGGGACGGGCGTTAGCTGAGACCGTGAAGGTGGTGACCGTGCCGCTGGCCGAGCATTGCGCGGTTGTCCCATCGTACATGTTGAAACTGGCCAGGTTCGGCCCCGGGTAGACGAGGAACTGGAGTGCGCTATCGATCGTGGTGATGGCCGGGTTATTAACGTAATTCGCATCGCACAACGTCTGCGGCACATTGGCGAGCATCGGCACGATCGCGCCCTCGCGGACAAAGAGCGGCATCTTCGTTGTGTCCGTGTTCGACCAGGAAAGATTCTGGCCGCCGGTGTATTTCGTATTCGTCCAAAAGTCGTACCAATTACCGGCTGGGAGATAAACGTTGCGTGTCGTGGAAGTCGCCGCGTTCATCGGTGCGACGAGCAGTTCGTTGCCGAAGTAATAGGTGTGCTGAATCCCGAAGGTCCCGGTATCGGTTTGGTTTAAGAGAACCTCAGGTCGGATGAGCGGCAAACCGGTAGTGCTTGCCTGCTTCGCATAGGTGTAAATGTAGGGGAACAGCTGCGAGTGGAGCTTTGCGTAGGTAACGTAATTGGCCAGCGCAGTCGTCCCATAGCCCCACGGATACTGCTCCAGATTTCCGGAGTTTACCTGCCGATGCATCTGCATGATGGGACTAAGCGCGCCATACTGCGCCCAGCGCATGAAAAGGTCGGCGTGATTGGCAGTGAAGTTGGCGTTTTGATAGGCGCCGATATCGCTCCCCCAGATCGAGTAACCGCTCATCGCCGCCGAAACTCCGGCTGTGATCACGCTTTGGAATCCGTTCGTCTGGGTGTAGTTCGGTTGGTTGTCGCCCGGCCAGCCTGCTGGAAAGGCGCCTGTACCGGTGAAGCCGCTCCGGGCAAAGAGAATTCCGTTCGCACCGAGAACGCTCGAAATAGTCTTGTGATACTCGATCGAGTAGCCGTTGCGCATCTCGATCCCCGTCCGGCCATCATAATAGACCGCCGTCGTCGGGATATAGGGCTGGCCGGCGTTGAGCGCTTCGCCATCGTCGGTCTTAAATCCACCGATTGCCGGCTCGAGCAACGAGTTGGCCGTCGGCACGTTGCTTTGGCTAACGAGTGAAGCCAGTTGGCCGGTCAACCAGACGGCGGCGGCGGGATTTGTGAAATCAACCGGACTACCCGTGCCCTTCCACCAGGCAATGCTGAGCGGCGGGCCGTTGACCGAACTGCGGACGAAATAGTTATTCGCCGCGCCGGCTGCGTAGTTGCTCGCCTGTCCGAGGTTTTGTCCCGGAACGCCCTCGTTGTTCGAGCTCGTGTCGATAAAAGGTGTCATCCAGCAAACGACCTTAACTCCATTTTGTTGCAGGAAGGTCATCATCTCCGTAACGGACGAGAAGCCACTGTAGAATTGCCCTTCGTAAGTGTTTCCGATCCCGAACTGCGTCAGGTTCCAGGTGAAATCGTTGTAGGCCGTCTCCCACGGCGAATCGAAAACAAAGACCGAGATCGGGATGCCGCTTTGCAGGTGTTTTGTAATGGCGTAACGCACTTCGCCGCCATCGCGCCAAATATCGGACGAAACCCACGTCCCGAAAACCCACGGCGGTGGCAGGTAGGGCCGGCCGGTGTAGGCAGTATAACGCGAGAGGACATCAGTCAGGAGCGGCCCGCCGACGATGTTAAACTTTAATGATCCGAGAAGGTTTTGAATGACATAGCGATCGGCTGCGCCGTTCCGCATATCGAAGTAGCTCTCCGCGGTCGAATCCAGATGGAACCCGTAGCCGCGGGTGCTGATAAACCAGGGCGACGACTTGTAGGAGTAATCGTTTTTGTCTCCACCCTGGTCGTTCGTCATCATGTGGACCTTGTTCCCGGATTGATCGAGCGCGTTGAACTTTTCACCAAAGCCGTAGAAATGCTCGCTCGCGTCAGACGAGCCGGTAATGTCGGTTTCGGTCGGTGCGAAACCGTTCCAATTCGTCACTTCGTAATGTGCGACGCCATCACTGGTAAAGGTGAGTTGCGCGGTAATGGTCGAGCCGCCGAACTCCTGCACAATCTGGATCCCGTTCGCGATGTCCGTGACGGAAAGAATCCGCCCGAAATCGTAGCTCGCTCCCGCGATCTTGGCCGACGGCGGCGCGAAGGTTATCAGGTTGCCGAAAGGTGCGCCGTTGAGGTCTGGCTCCGCGATCTGTATGTGGCCCGTGTCGTCATAGACTCGCGCCTGGAAAAGCCCGCTGGTCGAGGTCGTGGAGTGATAGGGCGCGTTCGGCGGCGGGACGAGAGCGAAACCGAAGGCCCGATCGCTTCCGTAGGTCGTGCCGCGTGTGTTCTGCGCGACGGCGCGATAGTGGTAGGTCGTGTTCGGAGTTAGGCCGGTGATCGAAGCGGAAGTTGCAACCGCGCTCGTGCCGTTGCCTGCCGAGGCGGAATCGACCAGGACGAGATTGTCGAAGATCACGTTCTGGGCGTTACCCGTGTTGAAGTTACCGAAACCGATATAGGCCGGCGTAACATTAGAGAGCCTTAGATTGCCGGTAGTAAACGAATAGCCGGTGCTGCCGCGGAACTTGGCGCCGAGTTGATAAGTGCCCGATAAGCCATCGTAATTGAGAAGCAGGTCCACGATCTGGCCGCGGATATCCGAGCCGAGATCGATCGTCTGCGCGCCGCCGTTGACTGCAATCAGGTTGTTCCCGTTCCCGGGCCGAATGCCGACCGAGATGATCTCATTCGCGCCAAAGGTTGTCCCTTGGGCGGACTTCAAATTGAATCCGCTAAATGAAACAGTGTTAGTGACGTTCCAGCGAACCGAAAGAGTCAGCGTGCCGGAGGCTTTCGCATTGAGAATCTGGCGATCGGCGGCCTGGGTGTTGCCCGTGGCGGTACCGGCAAACATGCCGAAGGATTTTGCTCCGTCGATCTTGGCGCCGCCGGTTTCGAGATAGATGCCGCCGCCGCTCCCTTCTCGATAAGTGATCGCTCCGAAGCCGGTCCCTCCGTTACTGCCATAGGCCCAGGTCGAGTAAGATTCAGCGTCGTCATTACTGCGCGATCGCGTGTCGCTCCCATAGCTGGTCGTCAGGCCGTATTCAAACCACGCCTGGGTTTGGTCGCTGTTAGGATTAACACTGCCGCCGAGAGTGGCGTTGCCGGCGGCCACGTTGGAGGCGGCCGTTGTCGTTACGCCCGGCGAGTCCGCACCCGGGATCGCCCCATTGACGAAAAGATCGCTCAGGTCCGGCCCATTGGCGGCTCCGCCGAGAAATGGTGTGCGCCCAAAAATCTTCTGCAAAGTGCGCAGGGTCGCGCTGTGCGTGTAACGAATCGCGTTATGGAAGCCGCCGCCCCGCGCCTGCGGTGAGAGAACAATCGTCCCGATCGGGCCGTCCAATCCGCTCGCACCTTCGTCCCATGTGATAATGAGGAGGCCGTTGTTCTGGTAGGCGGCTGAACTCAGGATCATCGGCACGTATTGCGCCAGCCAGTCGTCACCTTGTTTGATCGGGTTGTTGGTCGGCGCACAGCTATCGTGCATGTCGCTGCAGATGTTTGGAGTAATGAAATTGTAGCGCGCGATATTGTTAGCGCTTAGGTCGCCCGCCAACTCCGTTAAAGGCCGCATCACGCTGGTGCAGCCGGAGACAGTTACATCGTCGAAGTAGGCGAAAGGGTTATGCTTGACGTAGTAGGGGTAGGAGTCAGTCGTCGGGCAGGTCGCGCCGCTGATATTCTCCTGGTAAGTCTTCCAGGAAATCCCGGCGTTCTTTAACTGCGTGACGAAGTGGCTCGTCGTGGTCTGGTGATTGGTCGAGGGTGGCGAGTCATTGAGGATTCCAAAGTTCGTCCCCGCCTCGAGCCAGAGGTAATTCGGCAGGCTCGGATGAATCGCCGGCGGATTGTAATACTGATCGCAATAGCTCGCCATCGGCAGGAGCGTGTTATTGATGTATGGCGCGCTCGCGCTTCCCTTGATGTCCACCCAGTTATGGTTCTCCATCAGGATGACGAAGACCGTGCTGTTGGAATCGAGACCGGCGAAGGCCGTCCCGCCGGCACGCCCAAGGAAAAGCAGGAGCAAGAGCAGCGCACAAAAGCGCGCGGCACCCGAACACGGGGGTTTTGGTCGTCTTGCGATCAAGCGAAAGATTTGGGGCGGAAGGATAGGCAACCCGCCTCGGAAAGGCGATGGCAATGTTAGTCATTCGTTAACCGGAGCCGCCGTTTCGCCCACTTTTCCCGGTTCCCTTGCAATACCGGCGGGAAAAGGTGAGGGGTTACGCCGCCATGTCCGACCCAAAAACCGATAGCCAGCGCATGGAAAGAATCGTCAGCCTGTGCAAGCGGCGTGGCTTCATCTTCCAGGGGAGCGAGATCTACGGCGGGCTGAATGGCGTCTGGGATTACGGCCCGCTCGGCGTCGAATTGAAGCGCAACCTGAAGGATTACTGGTGGCGCGTGATGGTGCGCGAGCGCGACGACGTCGTGGGAATGGACGGCGCCATTCTCACCCATCGCGCGGTGCTCAAGGCCAGCGGCCACGAAGACACCTTCAGCGACCCGATGGTCGATTGCCGCACCTGCAAGGCCCGCCTCCGCGCCGACCAGCTCCCGGAAAAGAACGGCGCCAAGCAATGTCCCAACTGCGGCGGCAAGGACCTGACCGAAGCCCGCCCGTTCAACCTCATGTTCTCCACCCAGATGGGCGCCTCGGCCGATCCCGACTCGATCGCCTACCTCCGCCCCGAGACCGCGCAATCCATCTTCGTCCAGTTCAAGAACGTCCTCGATACCTCGCGCAAAAAGCTCCCCTTCGGCATCGCGCAGATCGGGAAAGCCTTCCGGAACGAGATCAACCCGCGCAACTACATCTTCCGCTCGCGCGAGTTTGAGCAGATGGAAATGGAATACTTCTGCCGCCCCGAGCAGGGAATGGAGCTGCTCGATTACTGGCTCGAGGAACGGCTCAAGTTCTACGACAACATCGGCATCCCGCGCGCCAAATTGCACGTCCTCACCGTGCCCGATACCGACCGCGCCTTCTATTCCAAGGGCACCTACGACATCGAATACGAATTCCCCTTCGGCGTGCAGGAACTGGAAGGCGTCGCCTACCGGACCGACTACGACCTCACCTCGCACCAGACCGGCAGCGGCAAGCCCCTCGATTATTTCGACGAGGAAGCCAAGGTGCGTTTCGTCCCGCACGTCATCGAGCCGAGCGCGGGCGTCGATCGCACCGTCCTCGCGCTCCTCTGCGAAGCCTACGCCGAGGAAACCGTGACCGACGACAAAGGCAAAACCGAAACCCGTATCGTGCTCCGGTTCCATCCGCGGATGGCGCCGATCAAGGCCGGCATTTTCCCGCTTTTGAAAAATCAGCCGCCGCTGGTCGAGAAAGCCCGCCAGGTCCAGGCCCTGCTCCGCCCGCACATGAACGTTTTCTACGATGAGACCGGCGCGATCGGCCGCCGCTATCGCCGTCAGGACGAGGCCGGGACGCCGTTTGGGATCACGATCGACTTCGAGACCCTCGGGGAACGGGACGCCGCCCTCGCCGACACCGTCACCCTGCGTCACCGCGACAGCATGGAGCAGGAACGGGTGCCGATCGGCGAATTACTGGCTCGTTTGCAGGCCGCGATCGTTTAGAACGGGCAAAAGACCGTTTCACACCGTCCGAAAATCGTTCACGAGACCCCAAAAGACGTGTCCGAGACGGCTGAATCGGTTTCCGAGCCACCTGAATGCTTTACCGACCCCGCTGAAGACGTTGGAGAGGGGTGCAAAACCGTTTCCGACCCTCGTTGGGACGTTTCCGACGTGCCTCAAGTCTTTCATGAGCAGCAAAAAGGCGTTACACGAGCCCAAAAAGTCATTACACGACGCCAAAAAGGCATTTACGGTTTAGGTGACCGATTTTTATAACACAAAGCAAAACAGCCGTTTACGCGAATGGACATCGAGGAATTCCGAGAAATTTGCCTGAAAAAGCCCGGCGCGACCGAAGGGACGCCTTTCGGGCCGGATAACCTCGTTTTCAAGGTGGGCGGGAAGATGTTCGCCCTCGCCTCGCTCGATGACGTCCCGCCGCGGGTGAACCTGAAGTGCGATCCCGAGCGCGCGCTCGACTTGCGCGACCGCTACGAGGAGGTGCAGCCCGGTTACCACATGAACAAGAAGCATTGGAACACGGTCGTGCTGAGCGGCGGGGTGCCGGACAAGGAGCTACGCGGGATGATCGACCATTCCTACGAGTTGGTCGCGCC
>DASXYO010000262.1:0-4389 GCA_036502465.1 Chthoniobacterales bacterium | reverse complement strand
ATCCGTGACGTGACTGAGGATCGCGTCGACTGACAAGCCGGCATAGTCCGCCCCAATTTGCCCCTGGACGGCATTGCCTGGGGCACTGAAGGCGCCTGATCTGATCTGGGTTTCCACCGCGGCGCGGAAAGCGCCGAAATTGACGGCGTACTTGAACGAATTGTCGAAGATACGATTCTCGGTGTCGCCCGCGCCGCCGGTAGCCCCCTGGAAGCCGATCAGCGAGAAAGCGCCCGAGTTGCTCATGGGATCATAATTAGCTACGCCGTCCGAAGTCAGCGCGCTCTGCCGGCCGTAAGTCAGCGTTCCATATATCGGCGAGCTAAGGCCCGCATAGGCCGCCACGTTGAACGCTTGACCGTCCTTGGCAGAATCGGCGAACGAGTTCTGCTGGCCAATCGCCAGTCCGTTGTTTTGCACAACGGACCCGAGTCCGTCGGAAAGCTTACCGGACTGCGGATTAAATCCGGTCTGAAGATTGAATATGGCCGACAGACCATCCGCAATTTCCTGGTTTCCCTTAAGGCCGACAAACGACGAGCTCAGCGCATTCGGGCCAACGCCGAAATAAGAGCCATTGCTGTTCTTCGAGATCAGATAGTTCAATCCCAACCCGGACGTGTTGCTCAGCGGAGCGCCGTGATTTTGATAGGTCACGCCCATGTCGATCAGGCCGTATAGCGTAATGCCATGCCAGCTCAGGCTGTCATCTACCGGCGCCTTTTTGTATGCCGCCTTGTAGGTCAGGTCGGCGGCCATCGCATCCGCAGGATCCGCCGAGCGCGATGCAACAGCAGGCTGCTTTGGCTGCGCTTCAAGCTTGCGCTGCCGCTTTTCAAGATCCGCGATTCGTTTAGTCAGCGTCTGATTTTGCTGGCGAAGTTCCTTGGACTGCGCCTGGATGTCCGCAAGCTCACCGGCATGTGCCGCCGTTGCGACGGTGAAAACCGCCGCTGCAGATAAAATGGTCCTGTTCACGAGCGTTCCCCAAAAAATCGCGCGGCGCAAATATCCGCGACTCTGTCAAGGTCACGGAGCCTCAGGATGAGGACCCCTGACGGAGGGACTCAGGTTCGAGTTTTAAAATTCCCGATTGCGCACGAAATTATTTTTGGCGCGACATCGCGGCGTACGCGCGCACCAATCAAAAACTCTTGGTTCGCCTCATTGTTCGCAGCCGAAAGGATTTTGCACGTCACGTCGAAACGTATACGGTGCGCCCCTTGCATCGGAAATTTTGCAATGCATCCGCCTTCGCGTTCATCGACAACCAGAGGGAAAAGGCGCCTCAGCCAGGGGCGGCTGGCTGAGGCGCGCTGGAGGTTTCACCCGCTCCGGCGGACAAACCGCCAAAACGCCGTTACGCTGCCTCCGATAACAAGACTGACTTCAGTTATTGATATTCCCGATTGTTTGGTCTTTTCCTTGAAAAAATTCCTGCGACAGCTGCTGTCCATCCTGTTGCGCCCGGCCTTTGATCCTCCGCGATCGGACGCGCGTTTCAAGGAGCTTATGCGCCGTATCGGCCTCCCTGCATGAGAGATAGTAGTTTGAGGGCTCGCCGGCGCTTCGTTCACCATCTGCAGGGAGAGTCGCACTGGCGCTATCTTTGGATCGCGTTGCTCAGCTCGGGCCAAGCGAATATTCGGTCTCCCGCAGACTATGTTTTAGCTCCTCAATAAGCTTCGCAAGCCTTATCGAAGTCGTGGGATCAGATGCTGCCCCCGACAGCCGGCGGCACAGATCGAGCTTTTTTTCGAGTTGCTCTCGGTCGCGCTCTTGATCCATGACGCTACACTCCTTGCTACCAGCGATGGAACCGCTCGAGTAAAGAGACCACCTGTCGGTCAAATATATTCCCGACATTCTGGCGAACTATTCGTTGCAGCCGCCGACCTCGCCTGACGCTAGTGCGGCGACTTTGAAGTTCCGATCAATTGTTTCCGCACACTCGCCATCGGAACTTCAAAGTCAAAGCCGCACTAGAATCAAAAGGTTGCTAGCGCTCTTCGATTCCGAAGTTCGCAAACGAGGGTGCCACGATATGATGCGAACTTCGGAGTCGGAGCACTAGAAACCCCGGCGGTGGCCGTACCAGCAATCCCAATCCCGGCGGCTGTCCCAACCACCATTAGCTCGCCAAGCTGTCCATGTCTGGTAATCATACCGCTCGCTGTAGGGATTGCCTGGATCCCTGTTCTGGCAAGAGGCTATCTGAGGGGAACGGCGAGGGCTTGAGATCACGTGCTGGGCCATTGCGGTCCCTGAGAGTATGAAACAGACCACAGCAACGCCAAGAAGTCCGAGTTTGGTCATAGTTCATAAAACTCCATCTTTGGTGGAGCTGACGTAGTTTTGCATTTTACCAACACAACTAAATTTCATTTTAGAAACGAGCGTCGACGGTGACATCATCGAGCCGGCGGCAACACTCGGACAGGGTGACGTGCACGTTCCTCACGACGACAAGAGAGAATCCGGGGCCGGCTCGCGGATCACGCAGCGGAATCCGAGATGGCTGGTCGAGGTATCGATCGCCTCCGCATGGGCGCGGTCGGGCGATAGCGGCGGCACAGATGCGAGCCAGCCCTTGATCATCTTGCGGAGAATCCTGATCTGCGGCTGACCCGGGTCGAGGCTCGCCTCCTCGCGTCCGCCGCGCGGGTTTGAGGGGACACGGCACGCCTTCGGCGCGTCGGCCTCGTGCTTCGGAAACGCCGTCACCGGCGAGGTCCGCTCGTAACCATCGCCATTGTCGTTGTGCAGTCCAAAGGCGCCTTGCCAGGTGTTGGCCACGTGCACGCCGCCAGCCCATTTTGCGCAGGCAAGCGCATCTGAAAACGACACATGCACGACCGGGTGATTTCGAGCACGTTGATGTTGCTCTTCGGCCCGTAAGGGTGCCGCCAGTCGGCGCCCTTCATGAAGGTCCACCACTGGCCCCAGTTCGTCAGATCGGTGACGCGCGGCGGCGGCGTGAACACCAGTGAGCCGGCATAGATCATCTCCGGGAGCGCCCCGGGATAATTCCCGGGGTTGGGCGGTATCTCGGCGTAGGACTTGTGACCGGTCGCTTTGACGAACGCCTTGAACTGACGGTTCGTCACCCGCATGCGGTCGATCCAGAATCCGTCCACCGTGACCCGATGGACCGGCGCTTCCTCGGGATAATGATCGTTCGATCCCATCCGGAAGGTGCCGCCGGGAATCCGGACCATGTCGGCGGTCTGGTTTTCCTCCGATTGCCGATCGAGCGGGTCACGAGGGAGCCTCGCTTCCCTACGGTCGATGTCTTTTGACCCGAATACTTTCCGGATCATGCGTCAACGCTCGACCCGGTAGAGACGCCATCGCTTCGGCACCCCTCTGAGCTGGTGCACGCCGCGGTCCCTGAAGCGGACTTGCGACTGCGACATCAGATCCTTGACCGCGCTCGAGACCAGGACTTCACCGGCACGCGCCTTGTCGGCGACGCGCGCGCCGATGTGAAACGCGAGACCGACCAGCTCCGCCCCGCTCACATTGTATTCGCCGGCGTGCAGCCCCACCCTGATCTCCAGCCCCAGCGTGCGCACGGCCTCGCGGATCGCGGCGGCGCAACGGATTCCGGCATCCGGCGCGCGGAACGTCGCCAGCAGGCCGTCGCCCGTCGTCACGACTTCCTTGCCGCGCAACGCCTTCAGCTCTCTGCGGACGGCGGCGTAATAGTGATTCATCACCTGTGTCCAACGCGCATCGCCCAGCCGCGCGGCTTTTTCGGTGGAGCGGACGATATCGACAAACAGGATAGTGGCGAGCGCTTGTTCGAGGTTTGCGTCGCGCTCGGCACTTCGGCGCCGGCTCGCAATGTTTCCGGCCAGCGGTTCATAGCGATGGCTGCGTCGCCGCGCGATTGCCGCCTTTGCATAGTCCTGGGCACGCTGCACCGTGCGGCAGCGAACTGTTTTATCCCGCGGCGGAAGCGTCCAGTAAACCTTTCGCCCGTCTCCGACGCCATGAACCTCCACGCCGCCCCACTTCAGGAAGACCGTCGCGCCGACCCGTCGAACGCACCAGGCCTTCGACGTGTATCCGGAAACGTTCGACTGATGGACGCCGATACGAAGGAATTTTGGCATGAACGTGCGGCCGATCGAAAGACCGTTTGGGCCGACCTAAAGCCCTATGGCCTTCAGGATGATCATCATCGCGCTTGGCTCTTGTTGGGCATGATCTTTTCGGAAAACCGCTCCACATTTCTCCCGATCAGCCCGGGGTCAAGCGTAGTCATCCATTGCTGCGTTGGCAACAGGACTGCCAATGCTCGCCTCGTCCTCTCGCGCGCCCCAAGGGTCTGGCCCCGCGCACCCGGAACGATTATGAAAGGTGCCGGTTGATTTGGCGACAAGG
>DASXYO010000261.1:0-6933 GCA_036502465.1 Chthoniobacterales bacterium | reverse complement strand
CGAATGGTTGCGCCGACTTTCGACTGGCCGACCGCTGAGTGATTACGGTTTTGCGCGTGGACGCCGGGCAACGCGAGCCCCGCCGCCATCGCAAGAGATAATAGGATTTGAGTTTTCATTCTGTCTGTTCTCTCCGGATGGGATCGGGAAAGTTTCAGGATTTCTTGAGAAGAAGCCCCGGTCGGGCGGACGGCGCTGCGAGGCAAAAGCCGGGGTGAGTGCCCCGACTCCGCATCCGAAAGAACCTTTCCGTCCGGCGAGGGGTTTGTCCGCTGGGCGAGTGAACCGTTTCCGTTACCAGCGCAGCTCGTTTAGCTCGCCGGCAAACGGCCAGTCCCGGTGATTCCGCACCAGCCCCGCGCGCACCGGATTCTCCCGCGCGTAATTCCATTTCTCGTCGTAGCTCTCCGCCTGCCGCAGACGATGATGGAAACCGCCGGATTGAGATCGAGGGTCCGCCTTTCCATGCAGCCGGCGAAAGGTGCCTTTCCAAACGTCACCCAGCTCTCGATCGTGAATGCCTCATCGACTGGCGCGCAGAAGAGGTGGAGATGATCCGGCATGATGACGTAACGGCCGTGCCATCCAGGCCTCGGCCAAACTCCAGCTCGCCACGAGGTCGCAAGCCACTCCGTCATAGACCAGCGACCGTCCGCGGCGCTCTGTGCAAACGGTGAGGAAGACGATGTTGGCCGAGCCGCGAAAAATGTGAACGCCGCGAGCCGGTCTGCGGCGTCGGGGGGCGGCGAGCATCGTCAGGCACGCGCAAGAATCTGCGAGCCCGCCGGTGAAAGGCGAGAGGTAATCGGAACTCGCAGGAGCGTGGCGCGAGTTGGTAGGGCGAGACTCCGTCGAGCCGGGGACGGCGCGCGGCTGCAAAAAGGGCGTTCTTCCCCCGGCTCGACGGAGTCTCGCCCTACCAACAATAGCCAGGGATGGCGCTCGGATGCCTGATCAGAGCTCGTCGCTTCGGCAAATCTTGGGGCGGGATGAGGAATTCGGTTGGCAATGGGAGCGGTTGCCCTACAGCTAATGCCGTGAAGAAGGCTTATGCGCGCGCGGGTGTCGATGTCGACCTGGGCAACCGGTTGAAGCGCCGGATTCACGGGCTCGTTAGGCAAACGCACGGCCCGGAAGTGCTGGGCAAGATCGGCGGGTTCGGCGGGCTTTTTGCGCCGAATTTCTCCGGGATGCGGGAGCCGGTGCTGGTCAGCAGCATTGACGGCGTGGGGACAAAGCTGAAAATCGCTTTCGCTATCAACCGCCACGACACCGTCGGCGCCGATCTCGTGAATCATTGCATCAACGACGTCGCGGTGCTGGGCGCGCGGCCGCTCTTTTTTCTCGATTACATAGGGGCGGAAAAGCTGGAGCCGCCGGTCTTCGCGCAAATCCTGCGCGGCTTCACGAAAGCCTGTCGGGCGGGCGGCTGCGCGCTGGTCGGCGGCGAGACTGCGCAAATGCCGGGGATGTATCGGCGAGGCGAATACGACCTCGCCGGCTGCATCGTCGGGGTGGCCGATCGCGCGCGGATGATCGATGGCTCGCGCATCAAGCCGGGGGACGTCATTCTCGGGCTGGCCTCGAATGGTCTGCACACCAACGGCTATTCCCTGGCCCGGAAGATTTTCTTCGAACAACTGCGCCTCAAGCCGGCAGCCCGCCTGCCCGGTTTGCCCTTGTCGTTAGGCGAGGAATTGCTCCGGACGCACAAGAATTACCAGCCGCTTCTCGCCAAGGTGCCGCGGGGGAAACTAAAAGGCCTCGCCCACATCACCGGCGGCGGGTTGGTCGATAACCTGCCGCGGATTTTGCCTAACGACTGCGATGCGGTCATCGAGGCAGGGAGTTGGAAGGTACCGGCGATTTTCCAAATCATGGAGGAGCGCGGTCGCATTCCGCGGTCGGAGATGTATCAGGTGTTCAACATGGGGATCGGGATGGCGGCGATCGTCGCGCCTAACGACGCCGCGGCGGTCGCGCAACAGCTTCGCGGCAAAATCATCGGGCATATCGAACGCGGGAAGGGGATCGTCCGTCTCTAGATCCCATGGAAAAACGTGCTTTCGGCCAGACTGATATGGAAGTCTCCGTGCTCGGCTTCGGCGGCGCCGAGATCGGACTGGAAGCGGCGGATGAAGCGACAGTTGCGCAATTGTTAGGCGCAGCCCTCGATGCCGGTCTCAATGTCATCGATACGGGCGAGTGTTATGGCGACAGTGAGGAGTTGATCGGCAAAACCGTTTCGGGGCGGCGGGATGAGTTTTATCTTTTCACCAAGGTCGGTCATCCGCACGGGATGGAGAGCGGCGCGAATTGGACGCCGGAATCGATCCTGGAAAGCATCGAGCGCAGCCTGCAACGGTTGCGCACCGACCGTCTCGATCTCGTGCATCTACACAGTTGCCCGGAAGCGGTCTTGAAAAAAGGCGAGGCGATCGCGGCGCTGCAAAGCGCCCGCGAAAAGGGCTACACCCGCTACATCGGCTACAGCGGCGACAGTCATGCGGCGCGTTACGCGGTGGAGTGCGGGGCGTTTGATTCGCTCCAGACGTCGATCAACATCGCCGACCAGGAAGCGCTCGAATTGATCCTGCCGCTCGCGCGGGACAAGAAGATGGGTGTGATCGCGAAACGTCCGGTCGCCAATGTCGCCTGGAAAAGCGGACACAGCCCGGAAAATCCGTATCATCGGGTTTATTGGGACCGGCTGCGGGCGTTGAAATACCCATTTCTGGAAAGCGCCAGTCTCGAAAAAACGATCGGGGTTGCCCTTCGTTTCACCTTGAGCGTACCGGGAGTCTGCACCGCAATTGTCGGGACGAAAAACCCGCGGCGCTGGGAGGAGAATACGCGGCTGCTCGCGGCCGGCTCGTTAGGCGAGGGCGAATACAACGGCATTCGCGAGCGCTGGGAGGACGTCGCGCCGAGGACCTGGATCGGCCAGACCTGACCGACCGCCGAGCGCTCGACTTCAGGAATCAGGTGGATTAAAAGTTCCGGCGCGAACGGGCAGTTAGCTCAGCGGTAGAGCGGCACGTTTACACCGTGTTGGTCGGGGGTTCGATCCCCTCACTGCCCAGGCTTTTCGCCTAACGACCGCGCCGGCAGGATGGCCAGGGCGACGAAACTTTGCACGATCCTGTCGTCCTGGTTTTTCGTCAGGCTGCGATAACGAATGAGGCCGAAACCGGGTTTCGATTGGGAAAGCCGCGCTTCGAGGATTTCGATTTCGACGTGAATCGAATCGCCCGGATGCACCGCGAGCGGCCAACGCAATTCGTCGATCGCGCGTCCGATGATTCCGCCCTCGACCTGCATCGTATCGATAAAGAGCCGCATCGAGACGGCAGCCGTCTGCCAGCCGCTCGCGGCCAGGCCGCCGAGCAGATTTTCGTTAGGCTCGGGATTGGAGTGGAAAGGCTGCGGATCGTAGCGGCGCGCGAATTCGATGATCTCCTCCTCGGAAATCGCCTGGCTCCCGGAAACAAATCGGCTCCCTACCGGAAAATCTTCAAAAGCGCGGCCCATGGGCGGGAGCATCCGCGAATTGCCGGGGAGGGCGCAAGGTGTAAGCTCCGCCTAACGACACATGAGTGAAAAGGAATTGATGGAGGCGGCCATCGCGCAGGCCCGGAAAAGCTTGAGCGAAGGCGGAATCCCGATCGGATCGGCGCTCGCGCGCAACGGCGAGCTGCTCGCGGTCGGGCATAACAAGCGCGTGCAGGACGACGACCCGGTGACGCATGCGGAGATCGATTGCCTGCGGAACGCCGGACGAATCGGCAGTTTTCGCGACACCGTTCTCTATTCGACCCTCATGCCCTGCTACCTCTGCGGCGGCGCGGTGGTGCAGTTTGGAATTCCCAAGGTGATCGTGGGCGAGAGCCGGACCTTCCCGGGCGGTCCGGAATTCATGCGCAGCCACGGTGTGGAGGTGATTGACCTTGACTTACCCGAGTGCACCGAGATGATGCGCCAGTTCATTGCCGGGCATCCCGAGCTTTGGAACGAGGATATCGGGCGCTAAATCTCCGGAATTTGGAGCTTGACCTTAATCGATAAATTTTTGACACTCCGACCACGCGAAGACTATTCGCCCATAAACCGACATGAAAACATTGCTCTCCGGGATCGCCACGGCGCTTCTTCTTTCCCTCGCAAACAAAGCCAGCGCCGGCACACTCACGATCGACTCGGGGCTGCCGAGCTTCCTGCCGGAAAGTTCCTTTACCGATAATTCGATCACCGCGCAGCTCTTGCATAATCCGCCGGGTGACGTGGTGCGCCTGCTTGGAAATTCGATGGTCGCTCCGGCCAACCCTGATCCGCAGATCGCGATCGGGGGCGATTTCTCCGCCAATCCTGGCGATCTGTTCTCGGTCATCTACAACTTCAACGTTGTTTTGGGCACGACCGACCCGATCAATCTGACGATCGATGCCTCGACGATTGTCGATAATGTGATGCAGACCTTCAGCACCGTGCTCACGATCACCCCGGGCAACGGCCACTACCAAGGCCAGATCAACGGTCCGCTCTTCAGCCTCGCGACCAGCGGACTCTGGAAGGGCCATTTGACGTTCAGTTTCACGGCTGCTGACGGCAGCGACAACCCTCTGCCGGGCAATCTGCTTCTGAAGCTGCGGGCGGTTGATTACCAACTGGCCTCGGTGCCGGAACCGTCCTCCTACGTGTTTCTTGGGCTGGGCCTCGCTACGCTGGCAGTTGTCGCGCTGCGCCGCCGCCAGATCGCCTAACGGTCCCTTCGGGATCTCGTTGCGATCTTGTCCAAGGCCAGAATGCCCTGGGGCGGTGACCTGTTTTACTGTTCCCTATCGGAACGGGAACGGTGCCTGCAGATCCAGATCGAGATGCAGCGGTTCGGCCAGCTCGGGATTTTTCTTCGCCGCTTCGTTGAAGTAAAAGTCGTTCACGCAGGAAGCGAATAGCCCGGGCGATTGACCGGCACGCGCCTGCAGGATGAGCTGGCGCGCCTCGTCGATGTTCCCGGCACGGATTTGAAGCGCGGCTGCGGTCATCAGCCAATCCACCGAGAGCGGGCCAGCGGCTTGCTTCCTCGCCAGTTCCTCGCCGACCGCGTCGCCTTCGGCGGCTTCGATTCTTCCCATCCTTATCTTGAACCGGCAGACAGTTGCGTCCTGCTCGTTACGCGCCAGGAGGATGGCTCGTTCGTAATGGGGAAGCGATTGCTTTGGCTTGAGGTCTACGCGCAAAGTCTCGCCCCAGTAATAGTGATAGTCGGAAACAAACGGCGCGGCGTTGACCGCCGCCTCGAAGAACTGTTCCGCCGCCGGCAGGTTGCTTTGTCGGACCGCGATCAGGCCGCGATAAAAGTTTGCCGCCTCAATGTTTTCCCCGAAAGCGATCGCGCGCTCAAAAGTCTGGTCCGCCGAATCGAAGTTGCGGTGATCGTAAAGGATTTTACCGACCCGGAAAAGAATGCCGCGGTATTGCAGATCCTTCCGTTTCGCGGCCAGGAATCGGTCGACGGCATCCTGCCATTTGCCGTCCCCTTCATCGAGCAGCGCTTGCCTGACCAGGTCCGGCGCGGCAACCCCCGGATAAAGATCGGGACCGTTTGCGTCGATCGTGGGCGCGTTGCGCGACGCGATGAGAAACTTGATGTAGCTGAGCTTGGTCCCGCCGTAAAAAGTCAGGCCGAGGAGCAGGATTCCGCCGAGAATAAGGAACGCCTGTTGCACCTCGATCACGCGGGCGGCTTTATCGGCCTCCGGCACGATCGGCACGCCGCCGGGTTTGGCGGGTTCTTCTTCCCGCTCGCCAGCGGCTTCTTGTTTTTCCGCAGGTCGCGATCGGGCCGCAGCTTTCGCTTCAGGGAGGGGCTCGGGAGTTGGTTCTTCCGCTTCCGGCTTGTTCTCCGGTTCGTTAGGCGCAGAGCGCGGCTTGTTGAGAAAACGCCGCTGTTCAGGAGTGAGACCGCGCCGCCGGCTTCCCGACGGCGGGGAACCGGGCCGCGACTCCGGGGCGGTGCCTGATCTTTCGGGTTCGTTAGGGTTTTCTTCCGCCATAAATCTCCCTGCGGCTGATGGAGCCGCGATGATGCGGCAATCAGTTGTTCAGTCGATGATATTTTTCCAGGAGCTCCCGCAGCCGATCGTGCGGCAGCGCCTGCACCAGGTGATCGTCGCGGCCCGTCATGTCCCGATTGTCGACCAGCGCGTTCACAATCGCTTCCTCGACGGACTCGACCGTTGCCTCGAAGATCGGATCGAGCAGATCGTTAGGCACGGTCTGCACGGTGTGGACCGGCTTTTCCGGATTCGCCACATCGGGATTGGCGGTGGAGAAGGCGATGAACAAATCACCCGAGCCGTTGCCCGAAACGCTCCCGGTGCGGGCCAGCCCCATCGTGGCGCGGCGCGCCAGACGTTTCAATTGCCCCGGCAGGAGCGGCGCATCAGTCGCGACCACTATGATGATGGAGCCGGTATCTTTCGGATAAACCGAACCCGGAATTTCTTTCCCGACAGGCATGCCAGCGATCATGAGCTGCGGACGGCGACCGCAGTTTGCCTGGACGAGAGCGCCGATCGTGTAGCCGCCATTCTTCTTTTCGAGGACGCGCGACGAAGTCCCTGTCCCGCCCTTGAATTCATAACAAATCATTCCCGTCCCGCCGCCGACGCTGCCCTCGGCGACCGGTCCGCCCGCCGCCGTGTCGAGCGCGTGCGCCACGTCGTTAGGCTTGACGTGGAAGCCGTTGATATCATTCAGCCACCCATCCCATGTTTCCGCCACGACCGGCAGGCTCCACCAGTAACCAGTCTTGTCCGCCGCACCGTGCGCCAGTCGCCACGCGATCACCGCATCGCGCGCCACGCCGACGCTGTGCGTGTTCGTTATAACAACCGGCCCTTCGAGGAATCCGCTCTCTTCCACCCAGGCCGT
>DASXYO010000260.1:0-6367 GCA_036502465.1 Chthoniobacterales bacterium | reverse complement strand
CACCGAGTCATGAGCCAGGCCGGGGATTGCGCGATCGCCGCGAGGGCCTTGTCCGGTTGGCGCGTCATCATTGCGAGCTTAAAGCGAAGCAGGGAAACGGCTCCCTGCGGGTCGGTGCCGCCGGGAATCCGGTCCAGCATTTGCCCGGCGCCAGCCGTGTCGCCGCGGTAGATGGAATTGGCGGTTCGTTGTTCGATTGCCTCGAAATCATCGGGGAAGATGGCAAGCGAACGCGCGTAATAGGTGTCTGCTTCCTCATAATGCCGCAGCGCAGTGTAGGAGTTGGCGATTTCGCGCGACAACGTCGAGTCACGCGGGTCGAGCACCATCGCCTGCTGCAACTCTGGGATCCCGCGATTTGCCACGCCCTGGCGCCGGTGCACATAACCGAGCGCGGCCAAAACCTCTGCATCGTTAGGTAAGCCGCGGCGCGCGATACCGAACTCCTTCAGGGCCGCTTCGTAATCACGATGACACCAGTAATGGACATAGCCCATCGCGAGATGCGTCTCAGGCAGGTTCGGCTGCAAAGTCAGAGCCCGTTCCGCGGTCGCGCGCGCATCTTCCACTACCGCCGGGCTGTTATCGACGTTATACCAATGCAAGTAACTCAAGAGATAAGACATCCGAGCGTAGGCCAGGGCGAAATCGGGATCGGCCGCGACCGCCCGGCGGAAATGGTCCGTGGCGGCTTTACCATCCGTTACCGGATCCTTGGAGGCGCTGGTCTGGAGTTGATTGAAAAGATACTGCCCCTTGAGAAACAGGTCGTAGGCTTCGGGATTCTTGGTCGGTACGCTGGCGATCCGGGCCGATTCCGCGGGGAGGAGCCTGGCCTTGAGGGCATCGGCGACCGCCTGCGCCACCTCGCTTTCAACTGAAAAGATATTCTTGATTTCGCGATCGTAGCTCTCGGCCCAGAGATGGGAATCGTTCTCCGCTTCGATCAACTGGACGTTGACCCGCATCGCGCCTGACTCGCGTTGCACACTACCCTCCAGAATATTCGCGACGCCGAGCTGCCTCGCGATCTCGCGCAGGTTGTCCGGCTTGCTGGCGTAACGCATGGTCGATGTGCGCGAGATCACTTTCAGCGCGCTGACCTTGGCCAGCCGGGTAAGAATCTCATCCTGGATGCCATCCACGAAATAGGCGTTATCCGGGTCGCGACTCAGGTTTTCGAACGGCAGGACGGCAATCGACTTGGCGGAAACCGATTTCGACGCGGCTGGCGTCGGAGCATCGTTGGTCGAGATCGTTGTCGATGCAAAATGAGAGGTGGAATAGCGCCAGATTCCGCCTCCACCGATCGCGACGAGCACCGCGAGGATGATGAGTTCGGTTCCACTAACTCTTTGCGCGCCGCGTTCGCCGTGATACCAGGCGAGGACAAGGGCAACAAAGAAGCCAACAACCAGTGCCAGAGTTATTCCTCGCCGCACGCTTTCCGGCCAGCCGAATTGTTGGGCGACGACATCGATTCCCTGGAGCAAGGCAAAGGCTGCCGCGACATAGGCGATCGCCCATTGCACCAGCTTGCGCTGCTTCAAGCGTTGGAAGAATTCGTTCATCTCACCGCCTTTCGTTAGGCCCGCGAAAGGCTTGGAGTTCAGTTCCTTGGCACGCATTGCGCCGCTTCACTTCGCGAAAGATTGATTTCATCCAGACTGCGAACAGGCGCTCCACTCTTAACGGCAACCACCGGCCAGCGCCAGTTCGATGGTCGGCAATCGATCGAAGCTGCGGTCATGCGTTGGAAGCAGCGGCGGGCCCGCATAAGCTTGCGATCCGGGCGTGCTTTCGCGAGCCTTCGTCGAGTGGGCTGGTTTTCTGGTCGTTTAACGTTTGGCTGGGTTGCTCTCGCGGGCGCTCTCTCGGCGTTGCTTTTCTATTTTGGGACCGGGCTGCATCCTCTCTGGTGGATGGCGTGGCTCGCTCCAGTGCCGGTGCTGGCGGTAGCGCCGCGTCTCGGTCGATGGACGGCGTTTCTGCTCGGCGCGCTGGCGTTTCTCATCGGCTCGCTTAATCGCTGGAGCTATTTTACGCGGGTGGTGGAGGTGCCGCTGCCGGTCATTTTCATCGCGTTGACGGCGCCGGCGCTGGTTTTCGGTCTCGGAGTGCTCCTGGTGCGCGCGTTCCTCCGGCGCGGACGGCTGCTGGGAGCGGCGTTCGTTTTGCCGTGTTACTGGGTTTCGTTCGAGGCGCTAACCGAACTGGGTTCGCCCCACAGCACCTTTGGCAATCTCGGCTATTCGCAGATGAATTGCCTGCCGCTCATCCAAGTGGCTTCGCTCACCGGGATCTGGGGAATCTCTTTCGTGGTCGTGCTGATCGGTGCGACGCTCGGCGCGCTCATTAGTGGCCGCGGGTCGCAGCGGTCACGAACGATTCTCCCCCTGACGGCAGGACTGCTGTTGAGCGCGGTATTCCTCTTCGGTCTGGCGCGGCTGCGAACCGGGCCAACGCAGGAGAAAACCGTGACGGTGACTTTGATGGCGAAGGATGTGCCGCTCGATTTCTACATTCACGCGGATGAGCAAACGGCGCTCAAGTTTCTGCAGGAATACGCGAACGAGATTCAGCGCGCGACGCCGGCCGGGACGGAGATCGTGGTGCTGCCGGAGAAAATCGTGCGCGTCCCGGAGAGCGCCTTGCCGACGGTGAATGCGATGTTTACGGCGGCGGCGGTGGCGCAGCGGACAGCGATCGACCTTGGAATCGTGCGGCAGACGGCGCAGGGAAGTTATAACTCAGCGCGCTTTTATTCCGCCGAAGGCAAGCTGCTGGCGAACTACGACAAGCAACATCTCATACCCGGAATTGAACCGGAACGTCCGGGCAATCATCGAGTACTGCTCGACCAGCCGTCGGGACGAATTGGTTTGCAGATCTGCAAGGACCTCGATTTCCCTGATCTTAGTCGCGACTATGCCGCCGCAGGTGCAAACCTGCTCCTCGTTCCGGCCTGGGATTTCCGCGTCGATGGCTGGCTGCATGGGCGGATGGCGATGTTGCGTGGGGTGGAAGATGGATTCGCGCTCGCCCGCGCAGGACGCAATGGCATTCTCAGCCTGAGCGATAGCCGCGGCCGCGTGGTCGCCGAGGCGCCGACCGCGGAAGATCGCTTCGTCACTGTAACGGGGAAGTTGCCCGTGGCGTCCGAGAGGACGTTCTACTCGCGAACGGGAGAGTGGTTCGCCTGGCTTTGTCTGGCTGGGTTCATCGGTCTGGCGGGGCGCCTTTTCTTTCTGCGCCGGCGAATCGACGCGGCGTGAGCATGCCCGATTGAGCGCCGCGAGCCACCGACGCCGGGCGATTGTCGGATGGCGGAGGTCCCGGCTTTTTGGAAGCTTTCGCTTGCTCAATGGGGCTGAAGCGGGTCCAGTTCGCGTTTCAATAATTTCCTTAAATATGAAATCAAGCTGCTTATTGAGAAGGCTTTGCCTAACGAAACGTGCATTTAAATTCAGTCTCGTCGCGATCGCGCTGATATTCTCCTTCGGGCTGACGGCGAAGGCCGCGCAACGGCAAATTCTCTATGCGGCTAGCGGCACATTTGGCGTGGATGGCGTGCTTTATACGCTCGATGCGAACACGGGCGCCGTGCTGACGACGGTCGGGCCTTTGAACGACGCGGGCGGAAAGAATTACGGGATGACCGGGCTCTGCTACGACCCGCTCAACGGGATCTTCTACGGAGCTTCGGGGAATCCGTCTGCGACCAACCCCAATTACCTTGTCACCGTCGATCCGGTCACGGCCCAGATCACGCCGATCGGCCCGTTCGGGGCCGTCATGACGGACATCGCGCTCGATCCGACGACCGGGATCATGTACGGGGTCTCCGGTTATAATCAGAAGTTCTATACGATCAATCTCGCGACGGGGCTCGCGACCCAGACCGGTTCGACCGGGATTGGTTTCCAGAACGGGGGCGGGTTTGCCGCTAACACCAGGGGAGAGTTTTATGGCGTCAGTTATTTCTCCACTTACAGCTACAACAAAGGGACCGGGGACGCCACGCTGGTGGGTCCCACGCTTCTTCCGAACCTGGTGCGAGCGGCCTGCTTCAATTCGAGCAACGTGCTCTACGGACTGGAAGGCGGCGGCGGCCTCGACAATCTGCACCTGCGCTTCCTGGTCACGATTGACGTCACGACGGGATTGGCCGTGGAAGTTGGCCCCATCGAAGCCGACGACCTCGACGCAATGGCCTTCGTGCCCGCCAGGAGGCGGTGAGCGAAAGAGCGTTCTGGAATTCTCAGGCGACCGGAACGCCGCGGCGCCAAGATCGCAGCAGTTATCGGTGGGCCCGATTCGCGGGCGCGCATTCGTCTGGCTCGATTCGATTCCTGGCGGAGACTATCTCGTGGAAATCAAACGAAGTGGTTCACAACCGTCCCGCAAGGGACCGGGCGACTGGTTTACGGGCGCGGTGAAGATTGATCCGTTGTTCGAGGCGCCCGCACCAGCGCGGGCCCGTGGCGCCAGCGTGACCTTTGAGCCGGGAGCGCGGACGGCGTGGCACACCCATCCGTTAGGCCAGACGCTCATCATCACCGCCGGTTGCGGGCGGGTGCAGCGCGAGGGCGGCCCGCGCGAGGAGCTTCACGCCGGGGACGTGGTCTGGTTTGCGCCTAACGAGAAGCACTGGCACGGCGCGGCGCCGACCACCGCGATGACGCATATTGCCATCCAGGAAGCGCTCGACGGGGAGGTCGTGAATTGGCTGGAAAAGGTCAGCGACGAGGAATACGCGGGGAACAGCTGAATTTTTGCTCGCGCTCTTCTCGTTGTAGCGAACGCCGGCGGTCGGCGAAACGGGGCGCCTTGATGAATTTCTTCTCTCCTCGGCCGCTTTCGATCCGGGAAATCTGTGACATCTGTAGATGACTCAAACCTGCAAACATGGATCAAATCATCGAAAGGCGGCGACTGGCTGCGCTGTGTGTGACGCCTCAGGCATTGGCCTGGGATGGAAAGGAACTTTGGCTAAGCTCGCGTGATCTCGGGATGCTCTACCGAGTCGATCGCGATGAATGGAAGATCATCGAGGAGATCGATCCGCCCGGCGTAATCTGGGCGGGAGTCACGACGAACGACGGCTGGCGGTTCACGATCGGCAAAGGCTTAAACGACGATCGCTACGTCTATCGCTACACGCCGGCTGATGGCTTTGAGAAACTATTTGCCTGTCCCGATTTCACCGGCTCGTACCTGAGCTTCGATGGCACGGCGCTTTACCTGAGCCAGTGGTACACGGGGCAGATTCACAGGGTCGACGACTCCGGAAACATTTCGCGCACGATTGACGCTGGCGCGGAAATCTGCGGGCACACGTTTGTGGATGGACAACTCTACGTGCTGCGCGGGAAGGAGAACAAGGACGTGCCGAACACTGAGCAATGGCACATCGCGCGTCTCGATCCCGCGGAGGCAACGTCGCGGTGGAACGACCTGGCGCGGATTCCCTTTGCCTCGCGCTCGCTCGCTTTCGACGGCGAAAATTTCTGGTCGAATCATCGCGCCGCGAACGAGACAATCGCCTTCGTCCTCCCGGGCTAGAGAGATAGCGGAGAGTGCGGGATGGTCCCCGCGTTAACCGGCCGCGCGTTGATCGCCGGCGCCAAACGTCCGCCTAACGATCTCGACCGTGACAGTGTGGGCAGGAGATGGATTCGACGTAGCGGACATCCTCCTGCTCGAGAGTGGTGAGCGGAGCCTGGCAGACGAAGCAGACGGCGGCTCCGGTTTCGCGAAGGGAAGGATCGAGCGCGACACGTTTGTCGAAGACGAAACAGTCGCCCTCGAAATGCGCGCCGCCGCATTGCTGGAAATAATTCAGGATGCCGCCATCGAGCTGGAAGACGTTGCGGAAGCCGGCCTTTTCCAAGAGCGGCGCTGCCTTTTCGCAGCGGATCCCGCCGGTGCAAAACGTGACAAGCGGTTGGTCCTTGAGTTGTTCCGGCAAAGTGCTGCTGGCGATTGGGAATTCTCGGAAATGGTCGAGACCAAGCGTGCGCGCCCCGCGGAAAGTGCCGAGTCTGGTTTCGTAGCTGTTTCGCGTGTCGAGCAAGGTGATGGCGCGGCCTTCGTCGAGCCATTGTTTGAGCTGGCGGGGTTCAACTCGCGGCGCCGGACAGCACGCGGGATCGATGCCATCGACACCGAAGGCGATGATCTCCTTTTTGATCTTCACCAGCATGCGGTTGAAGGGCTGGTGATCGCTCTCGCTCACTTTCACGACCAGATCCTCCAAGCCGGGAAGGGAGCGCAGCCTAACGAGCAGCCGATCGCACGCGCTCCGCTCGGCCGCGACGAAGAGATTGATTCCTTCCGGGCTGAGCAAAATCGTGCCGCGCATGTT
>DASXYO010000259.1:0-3363 GCA_036502465.1 Chthoniobacterales bacterium | reverse complement strand
GAGTAAGTGCCCGACTTGTCGGAATAGAGCTGCTCGTCGCCGTTCGTGGTGTGCGGCGGAACGGGAATGTGGCCTTCCGCCAGCGCCGCCGCCTTGCGGATCTGGTAAGCCTGCTTGACCCGCGGATCGAGCGCGGTCGATTGCGCCACACCATCTCCGATCAGACCGCGCGCGGTCTGCCCGGAAGCCGATGCTGCTTTTGCCAGGACTACGCTGCCCGCGAGAGCCGCGCCGACTTTACCGAGGAATGTCCGTCGGCTTGTCCCGTTACTGCCCGAAAGCTGGGGCGAACCAGGGGTCGCAGACGCAATCTCAATTTTATTGTTTTTCATGTTTTTCCTAGTTGGTGCCAGTGAATAGGCGTTGATTTCGGGTGGTTTATGCAGTCGCTCAAAAAAAAGCAATCCTTTTCGTGAGGCCTTCGGGAATAACTAGCCGACTCGCGTCTCTAAATGCTCTTTCTAGCACTGGATCTTGTCCAATTGTCCGCCCCATCCCTCGTGGAAGCGCCAAAGCAGATGAGAAAATGACATCTGAATTACAATGTCGGGTGGGTCTCCCGGGCAAGTAAAACCGGGTCCGCCGAATGCCAAGCTGGACCGCGACCTGATTGATCCCTCGGCTTCCACAATGCGTGGTCGACGGGGCCAACGGAGCCGCGAACCAGCCTCTCTCACGCCGGAGTTACCCCACGCAGCGCTGAGACCTTGGCCATCAACATGGCAATTATTGTCGGTTATTCGTCATTTTGCCGGGAGTGATGCCGCTCCACGTTCGCCGTTGAGAGTTAGAAACGAAAGTAATCAACGCGAAAGGAAATCAGTATTATGAAAGTAAGACATCTGTTCAGCGCGGCGGCCATGGTCACCGTGTCGCTTATCGGGACCGTTGCCTCAGCGGCCACAATTGAAGTGATTGAAACGTTCGATTTTCCCGGCACGGGAAGAAACACCGAGCCACAGAAGATCAATAACCGGGGGGACATCGTCGGCGCGGTAATCGACCCGGCGGCCGGCGTCACCCGCGGCTTCTATCGCGGCCGCGACGGCACATTCAGTGCCAGCTTCGCTGAGCCTAACGACACTGGGAGCTCCACCCAGGGTCGTGGGATTAATGACTCCCGCGAAATCTGCGGCAACTACACGAACGGAGCCGATAGCACCATCCATGGTTTCTTCCTCGCGACTCACGTCTTCAGTGAGTTCGATCTCCCCGGCAAATCGAGCACGTTGCTCCTCGGAATAAACAACGCCGGCGATGTGGCCGGCAGTGAGATTGAAAGTGATGGCGTAACGCAGAACGGTTTCGTCAGCGTGGGCGGGACGGTCACCACCTTCGCCGTGCCCGGTGCCAGCGCGACACTCGCCTATCAAATCAACGCTTCAAACCAAAGCGCTGGTTATTATGTGGATGCCGACGGAGTCACCCTCCATGGTTATCTGCGCGACAGCGACGGCACGCTCACCTTCCCGATCGATCCGGATGGATCGACAGGAACCATTCTGTTTGGAAATAACGATTCCAACTGGGCGGTGGGGCGTTATACCGACGCCGACGGAATCACTCATGGCCTCTTCTTCACGGCCCCGGGTGACTATGTGAGCTTCGATTTTCCCGGCTCCACCTTCACCTCCTTTAACGGGATCAACCAGCAGGGGTATATCTGTGGCCGCTACGTCGATGACTCTGGCATCGAGCATGGCATCCTGGCCAAGGTCCACCTCGACGGCACGAGTGAACCTCAGAAAAACAACACTCTGCCGGCCACGGTGATCAGGCCGGTAATGGCATCCCCGCGAGGCTTAGGCCTCGGGGCGCCCGCGATGTTGTAAGTCCTGGGTGATAACTCGAGTAACGCCGGGCGCCAGATGCGGCGCCCGGCGAGACTCACCGAGGCCAGCATGTCGCTGCCCAGTGAGTTAGCGCCTAATCAAAGTGTGTGACGAAATCATCGAGCGTCACTGGAGGGACGGGGCGCCGTCCCGTCCATTCTTGGCGGAGCGAATGACGGACGACACGGCGGTCGTCCCTCCAAGACGCGAAGTTACGCCGCCCGAGTGCTATCAAACCCAAAGTTCCGCCGATACCCCGTGGGTGTGATGCGAAACCGATGTCGAAACGCCCGGCAAAAAGCATCCGTGCTCTGGAAGCCGACCGAGGCCGCGATGGCGTCGATCGACAAGTTCTCCGCCGTCAACCGCCGCCGCGCTTCATCCAGCCGCCGGTCCTGCACGAACGCCCCCGGCGTTTGATTGAAGACCGCCTTGAAACGCCGCACGAAATGCCGTGGCGAAAGACAGGCCCGCTCCGCCAGCACCGGGATCGAGAGATCGCGCTGCGGATTGGTCGCGATCCAGCTCGCCAGCTCCGCCAGGCGATCCGTCGCCATCGTCTGGAAACGCAGCGGCTCCGAGTATTGATCCTGACCGCCCGGCCGTTTCAGGTAGACCACCAGGTCGCGCGCCACCCGCAGCGCCGCCTGGCGCCCCAGATCCTCCTCGATCAGCGCCAGCGTGAGATCGATCCCCGCCGTCACCCCCGCCGAAGTATAAAATTCACCGTCCCGAATGAAGAGCGCGTTCGGCAGCACCCGCAGCTTGGGAAAGCGACGGGCCACATCCGCCGCGAAGCGCCAATGCGTCGTCACCCGCCGGCCATCGAGCAACCCCGTCGCTGCCAGCGCATAGATCCCCGTGCAGATCGAGACCACCCGGCGCGTCTTGCCCGCCCGCTCCTCGATCCAGCGCGCCACCGCGCGATTCGTCTGCGCCCGCCGCAAGCCAGCGCCACCCGGGATGATGATCGTGTCCAGCCGGGGCGCCGCGCGCAGCGTCGCCTGCGGGTGAAACACAATCCCCGACTCCGCGACGAAGCGCGCACTCGTGAGCCCGAGGATCACCACTTCATAGGCTGCGCCCGGATTGCCCTTGGCGTCCGGCATCAGAGCGCTGGCGAAAGCCTCCGCCGGCCCCACCATGTCGAGCGCGTCCACCTGGTCGAACCCCACAATCCCGACCCGCAACGGTTTCACCGTCCCAGGATAACGCCCCAAGCCCGCCTGTCCCAATGACAATTTACCGACAATAACTGCCAACTTTAGAACGACTGTCGCAGCACGGAAGCGTTTCTAAAAGAAGCTGCCAAAACGTTTTTTCGCCCTCCGTAGTATTTCCTATTAGGTCTCGCTCCGCCATCCGCCCAATTGCAGGTCTTGTCCGGCGAGCGTTTGGTCAGCCATGGAAGGATGGCTCAACCCCGAGGACCGGCTCGATATCCTCCGCCGCGTCGACCAGGAGCGGCGCTGGTGGTCACTCGACGACAAGCGCATCTGCCTCGTCTGCGAGCGAGTCTTCACCGGGCGCC
>DASXYO010000258.1:0-8069 GCA_036502465.1 Chthoniobacterales bacterium | reverse complement strand
GCGATGGTCAGCATCGGCAATGGCGCCAAGGCCCAGGTCGAACAGCAGATCGCAAGTCTCGGCGAGAACGTGATTTTGATTTTCTCCGGCAGCGTCACCTCGAGCGGGATCCGCACAGGCTGGGGCAGCGCCGGCACATTGAAGATCGAAGATGCCGAGGCGATCCGGCGCGAAGTGCCGGGCGTGATCGCCGTCAGCGAAGAAGTGGTTTCGACCAGCCAGGTTTCGGCGGGCAATCAAAACTGGTTCACCCGCATCTATGGCGAATCGCCGGAGTATTTCGACATCCGGCAGTGGCCACTGAGCGATGGCGCGGTTTTCACGCCGCAGGACGTGCGGAGTGCGAACAAGGTTTGCGTTATCGGCCGCACGACCGCGAGCCAGGTTTTCGGTTCGGAAAGTCCGATCGGCCAGGTTTTGCGGATCAAGGGTGTGCCGTTTCTCGTCACCGGCGTGCTGACCCCGAAGGGTCTCAGCCCGCAGGGGACGGACCAGGACGACATCGTCATCATGCCTTACACGAGCGCGATGAAACGCGTCATCGGCGGCAGCACCTTGCGCGGGATCAACATCCAGGTCGCTTCGCCTAACGACCTCGCACCGGCCCAGCAACAGATCACCGAGCTTTTGCGCCAGCGGCACAACATTCGCCCGGGCCGCGACGACGATTTCACCGTCCGCAACCAGGAGGAGATCGCGCAAGCCGCGACCGCGACGACGGCTGTCATGACCCTGTTGTTAGGCGCGATCGCCAGCGTGTCGTTAGTCGTGGGCGGGATCGGGATCATGAACATCATGCTCGTGAGCGTGACGGAGCGAACGCGCGAGATCGGGGTGCGCCTCGCCGTCGGTGCGCACGGGCGCGATATTCTCACGCAATTCCTCATCGAGGCCGTAACCCTGAGTGTGATCGGCGGGGTCATCGGGATCCTGCTTGGGCTCGGCACTTCGAAGATGCTCTCGGTCTTTGCGCATTGGCCGACTCTGATCTCGATCCCGTCGATCATCGCCGCCTTTTTCGTGAGCGCGGCGGTCGGGATTTTCTTCGGCTTTTACCCCGCGCGCGAAGCGGCAGGTTTGGATCCGATCGAAGCGCTCCGCTACGAGTGAACTAGAGAACGGTCTTCTTTTCTGGGAGGTGCGAATTGTCCGGCACGACGCGCGCCTCTTCTGCGGCTTCTGCTTGCAGATATCGCGCTTGCCGCCAGCCGAGCCCGGCCTGGCTGAGAAGGAAAAGCGCCATGATCCCGATCCAGATCGATTGCTGCCAGAGAGCGAAAAGGATGAGCGCGCCGCCGCCCACGAAGCCGATGCCGGTGGCGATAAACAAACTTCGGATTTGGCCTAACGGAAACCAGAGCAGCGACCGGACAATTTGCCCGCCATCGAGCGGATAAATCGGCAGGAGATTGAAGATCAAAAGGCCGAGATTGATTTTCCAAAGCCAATGCAGGACGAGGTAAGCGTCGGCGTTGTTGTTGACCCAACCGGCCCGGGCGGCAGCGTGTTGGGCGAAGGTCAGGATCGGGAGGAGCAGCACATTGACCAGCGGACCGGCCGCGATGCTCCAAAGCATGGCGCCCGCCCGGGGCGGTGGACTAACGAACGCGATTCCGCCGAGCGGCCAGAGGACAATCCGGTTCGCCTGCCCGCCGACCTGCCGGCAGGCGAGGGCGTGGCCAAATTCGTGCATCGTGACGAGCACGAACAAGCCGATATAAAGCAGGGCGGCCCAGACCGGAGAGGAAAAGATCGAGCGCCACATCTGGACTTCGTAGATCGCGACGAGGAACCAGGACCAATGCAAAAACACCTCAATTCCGGCGACCTTGAAAAGTCGAATCGAACCTCCCTGGGTTGGCATCGACGAAGATAGCGCGGCGCAGCGGCCCCCGCATCAACCGATCAGGCGATTAATCGTGGCGGCGGCGTAAGCGGCTCCGAAGCCGTTGTCGATATTCACCACCGTAACCCCGCTCCCGCAACTGTTCAGCATGCCAAGGAGCGCCGCCAGGCCGCCAAAGCTGGCGCCGTAACCGGTGCTGGTCGGGACGGCGATGACCGGCTTATCCACCAGCCCCGCAACGACGCTCGGCAAGGCGCCTTCCATTCCCGCGACCACGATCAGCGCCGCGCAATTCCGCAACCGATCCGTTTCGATCAACAAGCGATGCAAACCGGCCACGCCGGCGTCGTAGATTCGTTCGACCCGATTCCCGAAAATCTCGAGCGTGACTGCGGCCTCTTCTGCCACCGGGAAATCAGACGTTCCCGCGGCCACGACCGCAACGGCTGACTGGAGCTTTGGCAGCGGCTCTCGTTCGATCGTTAGGCAACGCGCCCGTTCGTGAAAAACCGCGGCCGGGAATTTCGCCCGCACCGCTTCGAATTGTTCGCGGGTCACCCGGGTCGCGAGCAGGACGGGTTCGCGTTCAAGGATGACCTCCGCGATTCGCATCACTTCCTCCGGCGTTTTCCCCTGGCCGAAAATGACTTCTGGGAAACCCGTTCGACGCCGCCGGTCCAGGTCCACCCGCGCGAACCCGAGGTCGACAAATGCGGGGTCCTCAGGCATCCGGAAATCAGCGAGAAGCCGGCCGGTTAAAGCGCGGCGTCGCGCCCCTCGGCTGGCGCCGGGAGAAGCAGACGCATCGGCAGCATGGGTGATTCGTAGAAGCCGTGTTTGCGGAAGAAACTCTGCGAGCGCAGCTCCGGGCGATCGGTCAGCAGCGTGATACGCCGGAAGTTTTTCTGCCGCGCAAACTCGATCGCATAGTCGAGCAGCATCGACCCGTAACCATGCCCGCGATGTTCCTTATGAATGACCAGATCCTCGAGCAAAATCACGAAGCCGCCCTCCGCGGTGCTGATCGTGAAGAGGAGATTGATCATCCCGACGATCGTGCGATCGCGCCGCAAAACGAAGACGCGCCCGCGATTCGGCTGCTCGAAAATGAGGCGCAGCCCGCGAAGTTGTTTTCCTTTATCGGGGCGGAAATCGCTTTCTTCACTAAACAACTCACCCAGCAGGCTGGAGAGTTCGTCCAGGTCTTCCGCGATTGCCGGCTCGATGGCCACGTCGCTCATCGCAGATGGTTATTCCATAATAGGACCCGCGGTGCAATGCGGTTGTCAGCCGGGCGCGCGTTGACAAACCGGATCGACCCCCTAAAGTAGCGCCTCTTGCAACGCCCGGCAGCGGGCTTTTCACTATGAAACGCACCTTACAGCGATCGAAGCGAACCCGGAAGCAACAACACGGTTTCCGCGCCCGCATGAGCACCAAAGGTGGCCGCGCGACTCTCGCCCGGCGCCGCCAGCGCGGCCGCAAGCGTCTCCTGCCCAAGGGGACGGAAGTGCATTTCGCACGTCACACCCAAGCCTAGTCGCGCCTAACGACTCGGTGCCTGGAGCGGGGCGGCGTAGCCGGTCAGCTCGAGGTAGCCATGGCCGTCGATTGGTTGACCGGCGCGCGTTCCATTCACGTCGAACGCTCCTTCCCAGTAGATGAGCGGGCCAAAAACCAGCTCCTGGTTCGACAGGACCGGTTCGATGGTAAACTCCAACTGTTCCTTCGGAACGCGCACCCGCCAGGCGATCGGATAATCCGCTTTCGTCTGCGGACTTTTCCAATAGGACGCCGGCGTCATCGCAAAATCCGCGCTCGTTAGGCCGATCGAAGTGCCGTCCGCTCGCACAAACGTGCCGCTCGAAATCGGATCGATCGCGCCGTTCGTTAGTCGCATTTGGTAGAGCATCAGCTCGGTTTTGTCCGCGAACTGCACTGAGACCCAATTCCAGCCGGCCTGTCCCGGCGCCAGCTGGTTGGTTGCCCATTCGTGATCGAACCAGCTCTCGCCCGAGACCGCGAATTTTTCGTCGCGCACTCGGAGGCTGCCGGCCGTCGTTAGGCGAGTGAGCGAGTAATAATGCGAAGCGTGGCCCGCGCCTTCCGCTTTCGGGCTGATCCCGTCCAGGCCGTGAATGACGGGTAGTTTTTGCGTGACCAGATGGAAGGCAACCGCCGCATTTTCCGCATTCGCTACCAGATCGAACGAACCGTCAGACTTCAGATCCAGCGTCCATGAATCGATCCAGGCGAGCCGCTCGTCTTTGTCGAAGCCCGCTTCCCCAAAGCTGCCGCGGCTCGCCTTGTCGTAAAAGAAAAACTGTTTTCCAGCTGCATCGGTGACGGTGAAGTGCGCGAACTTCAAATCATCCACGATGAAACGCGAAGTGGTTCCTGCCCGCTCGTCAGGCGGACGAATTCCTTCTCGGAAAAAAGTCAGCTCGTAGCCGAAACGCCGGCCGTGATCATTCGTTAGGTTGCCGGTGAAATACAGCCACTCCGTCTTGAAATCCCGGTGTTGATGGTGATCGCGCGGGAACTCGTATTTCCAACCAGGTTCTGCAACCTGCCATCCCGCCGCCACGCAGCCCAGCGCGAGCAACACGCTCCAATTCGCCAGCCTCTTCATTCGCTCCGCACTGCCTCCGCGATATCCAGCCGCCCCGCGCGCCAGGCCGGAATCCATCCCGCAACGATCGCCGCCGCGATGATCCAGGCCGGCGTCCAGGCGAGCGACCACCATGGAAAAGCGAGCTGGATCGTCCAGCCGAAGAAAGCGCGGTTGATCACGCCCGTCAGCACCACTGAGAGGCAGAGCCCCGAGGCGAGACCAAGAACGCTCGCCAGCAGTCCGATCATGCCGCTCTCCCAAAGAAGGAGCCGCCGGATCTGTGCCGCGGACCCGCCCACCGAGCGGATGATGCCAAGCTCGCGCGAACGCTCAGCCACCAAAGTCGTTAGGCCAAGAAAAATGCCGACAACCGCGACCAGGACCGCGATCGCGCGCAGAACGTAGGTGACGGCAAATGTCTGGTCGAAAATCTCGAAGATGCGCGTGCGAAGAAGGCGATTCGAGTAGATCGAAAATTCGCCGCTCCGGCTGAAGCGCGCGCGAAAATCTTCCGCCACCGTCGCGGGATCGGCTCCGGTCTTCAGATAAACTCCGAGGCTGTTGACCCGATCGTCGTGCCAGAGTTTTTCGAAGTTTTTTTGACTCAGAAAGACCGTGCCTTGATCGCGGGTGTAGTCGTAAAAAACGCCCGCGATCGGAAACGCCTCGAACCCGGCCGGCGTTGGCAGCGAGAGCGTATCGCCTTCCGCCACGTGAAACCGACGAGCGAAGCTCTCGGAAACAAGCACGCATTGTTCGCCATAAAAGCGGCGGATGGTTGCGTCATTTTCGCCGCGCAGAAAGCGCAGGTTGCGGCGGTTTTTCCCGCTCACGACCGCGATCGCGATTGTCTGGTCGCGAAACGGAAGCTCCAAGCCCCGGTAGGTGTCGACTTCTTCGACCGCCGGATTTTTTTTCAGGTAATCGATCGCGGCCGGTGGAACAAAAGAGGTCGGGCCCGCGATTTCGTTAGCGGCGGGGCCGATGAAGAGATCGGCGACGAGCGTTTGGTTGATCCAGTCGCCGACTGTCTGGCGAAAGGAAAACACCATCACCGCGATGCCAACCGTCATCGCGACCGCGGCGGCGAGCGAGGCGATGGTAACGGAATTGCGCAACAGGGTGCGGCCGAGATTTTGCGCGGCTAGCCAAGGTTCGATTCTTTTCCCGGTCATTCCCCTAACGAGTCGGCTGAAGCGAGCAGTCAGTTCCGGCGCGATGGACGAGAACCCGGCCAGGACAAAAAAAGCCGCGCCAAATCCGAGCCAGGCCGGCCCGGTCCCCAAGGCAAGGAAGGAGAGCGCGATCGACAGGAGGCAGGAAATGACGGCTCCAAGAATCCAACCGCGCGAGAGGCGCACAGATTTTTCAATCCGCGCTCCGCGGTGCAGCGTCTCGACCGGGTCCATCGCCGCGGCCGCACGCGCCGGAAACCACGCGGCGACGACCACGGAGAAGAGACCGAGAAAAAAGGCGCTCACCCAAATCCACGGTGCGACCACAACCTCGCGCACGCTGAGCAGCACGTAGAGCGAGGAAATCGTCTCCGCGACCGTTCCGACCAGCGCCCGGGCGAGGAGATATCCGCCGCCCATCCCGAGCGCGATTCCGGCCAGGCCGAGGACAGCGGCTTCGCCGAGAAAGAGCGCGCGCACCTCGCGGCGGGTCACGCCTAACGATCGCAGAATTCCAATCTCGTGCCGGCGGCGAACGACCGAGGCTTCGATCGTGTTGTAGATCAAAAACATTCCGACGAGGAGCGAAACGAGGCTCATCGCCTGGAGATTAAGCTCAAAGCCGGAGAGCATTTTTCCCACCTGCTCGCCGCGCTGCGCCGGAGCGGCCACCGTGATGTCGGGCGGAAGTTTCTGCCGAAGCGCGGTCGCGACCTTCTGCGGATTGCTGCCTTGCGTCAGGCGAAGCGAGATTGAGTCGAGCGTGCCTTGGCGTCCAAGTAATTCTTGCGCCCAGCCGATATCCATCGCCGCGAAGTGCGGGTTGGCGTTGGCGCTTGTTCCGCGCGTGCGCAGCAAGAATCCGATCGTTAGGCGAACGGTCCGGCCATTGACCTGCCCGTCCACTTCGTCACCCGCCTTGAGATGATGGGCGCGCGCCAATTCTTCGCTGACCGCGACGGTGCGCGGACCGCGCAGCCATTGCTCGAGATCGAACTGCTCCGTCTGGAAATCAGTCAGGTCAAAAGTGCGAAAGGCGTCATTGGTCAGGATGTCGATCCCGAGCAGGTCGAGATATTCGCCGGGGAAAGCGGGCAGGCTGACGATTCCCCTAACGATCGGAGTGGCGGCGCTGACGTCCGGTTCCCGGGCCACCTTGGGAAGAGTCTCGTCGCGCAAGGTTCCGGCCGGGGCCCGCACTTCGAGCTGTGCCTTGCCCGCGACGACGTCGATGCTCGCCTCGAAGGCGCGGTTCGCGCTGTGGTTCGCGATCTGGATCGCCAGATACAGGGCGACCCCGAGAGCGACAGTCGCGACGTTCAGGCTCGCGAGCAATGGGTGCTGCGCGAGATAACGCAGGACGTGCCAGCGAAAGAGACGGAGGTATTGCGGAATCAAATTTAGGATGGTGACGGGCGGGCCGCACGATAAGCTTCGACCCGGAGGTCACCAAACAGAATGGACTCGCTTACTCGGCCCGTTTTTTTGCCCGTCATCCTCGGCACTTCCCGACAGGGTCGCGCCAGCGAGCACGTCGCACGTTTTGTTTTCGACCAGGCCTCGCAGCGCCCGGACCTGACCACGGAATGGATCGACATTCGAGATATCCGTCTTTCGCTCGATGATGCCGGCGAAGCGATCAAAGACGCGCAATTTTCTGCCACCGTCGGCCGGGCCGATGGTCTCATCCTGATCGTGCCGGAATACAACCACAGCTTCCCCGGGCTCCTCAAGCATGTGCTCGACACCAATTTGGACGAATACATTCACAAGGCAGCCGGAGTCTGCGGCGTCTCGGCGGGACCGTTTGGCGGCGCGCGCATGATCCAAAGTTTGCTGCCGGTTCTGCGTGAACTCGGATTGATCACGATCTTCACCGACACTTATTTTGGGTCGGTCCGTACCTTGTTCGATCCGGCGACGGGCCAGATCACCGAACCAGCCTACGCCCGACGGCTCGGGAAATTCTTCGATGAAATGGTGTGGATGTCGCGCGCGCTGCGCTTCGCCCGCGAGAACCTTCCCTCGAGTTGAGGCATATGGCCACAGGTTCAGCTCTCTCTGGGCAGATCTCGCTCCGCGCCAAGGTCACCCTCGCGATGGCGACCGTCGCGGTCCTGGTGGTGGTGGCGATTCTCGGAACCAACTTCCACATCAGGCGGACGCAACTGCTGCAGGAATTTCAAACCTTCGTTCGGGGCGTTGCCGGGACGACCGCGCTCGCCATTCCAGGCGATGCGATCGAAACGATTCATTCGCCTAACGATGAAAACTCGGACGCTTTTCGTCAGGCCCGGCAGATCCTGGAGCGTTCGCGCGAGATCAACGGGCTGGCCGAGAACGAAATGTACGTCCTGCGCCCGCGTGGCGCTTCTCCGTTCGAGACGGAGTTCGTCGTCATGCTGCAAAAGAAAACGTTTATCGGCAGCCGGTA
>DASXYO010000257.1:0-10021 GCA_036502465.1 Chthoniobacterales bacterium | reverse complement strand
AGTGCTAATTTTTTCATTCGTTCTTTCTGTGTTTGTTAGTTTGAGCGGTCGCCCTCATATCCGGCGAAGCGCAGTGGGTTGTCGTGTCATGATCCGCCCGCCATCAGGCAGCGGATGCATGAAACACTGCCCAAGCCTCCGCGTTGGAGCTTGAAGTCCGGCCAGGCGGAGACAATCTCTCCTCGTGCAGGCGGAAGGTGAGAAAGGCGCTCTGCCCGTGGGGGAGAGCTATTGGCTGACTCGCTTCCTCATCCTGCGGCTTCTCGGCATCACCTACGCGATCGCTTTTCTGGTCGCGGCTAACCAAATCCTCCCGCTCATCGGTTCGGATGGTCTTCTGCCGCTTGGAAATTTCGTGACCAATGTCCGCACCGCGCTTGGTGGCTCGTTAGGCGCGTTCATCCGGTTGCCATCGCTTTTTTGGTTCAATCATTCCGACACCGCGCTCGTCGTCACCGCCTGGATCGGCTTTGCGCTCGCCTGCGTCGTCGCCTGCGGTTACGCCAACGCGATCCTCCTCGCAATTCTCTGGGGGCTTTACATGTCATTCGTCCACATTGGGCAGGATTGGTACGGCTACGGCTGGGAAACGCAGCTGCTCGAGACCGGTTTTCTCGCCATCTTTCTCTGCCCGCTGCTGGATGGGAGACCATTCCCGAAACGCCCGCCGCCCCTCGTTATCCTCTGGCTTTTCCGCTGGCTCATTTTCCGCATCATGTTCGGCGCCGGGATGATCAAGATTCGCGGCGACGAAAGCTGGCGCAATTTCACTACCCTTTATTACTACTACGAGACGCAGCCCATCCCGAACGGGCTCAGCCGCTGGTTTCACTTCCTGCCGCGCGTCATTTTGCGAGGCGGTGTCCTCTTTAATCACCTCGCGGAATTGGTCGCGCCCTGGTTTGTCTTTTGGCCGCGGCTCGCTCGCCTCATTGCCGGCAGCGTGATCGTTTTCTTCCAGATCTCGATCGCGCTCGGCGGCAATCTTTCCTTCCTCAACCTGCTCACCATCATTCCCGCCATCGCCTGCTTCGACGATCGCGCCCTGGCGAAAATCCTGCCGCGCGTCCTAACGAAGCGGGCTAACGAAGCCCGGAACCGCGCGATCGTCTCGCGGCCGATGCGCGGTGCGGGATGGGCCGTCGCAGCGCTCGTTGCTGTGCTCAGCGTTCAACCGGTCCTCAACATCATCTCCCCGCACCAGATCATGAATACCTCCTTCGATCCGCTCGACCTCGTCAATACCTACGGCGCTTTCGGCTCGGTCGGTCAAGAGCGTTTCAATGTCGTCTTCGAGGGTACGAACGATTCCCAGCCTAACGACAACGCCGATTGGCAACCGTATCCCTACAAAGGTCTGCCCGTCGCGCTCGACGAACGTCCGCCGCAGATCGCGCCCTATCAGTTGCGGCTCGACTGGCAGATGTGGTTCGCTGCCATGGGTTCGCCTAACCAATATCCGTGGACCTTGAACCTGATCTGGAAGCTGCTGCAAAACGATCGCGGTGCGGTCGGATTGTTTCGCTCCAACCCGTTCCCGGAAAAACCGCCGCACTACATCCGCGCCGTGCTTTACCGGTATTCCTTCGTCAGGCCAAATCCGCAAGGGCTCTGGTGGAAACGGGTACGCCTTGGGCTCTGGCTGCCTCCGCTGGCGGCGGACGATCCGGAATTCAAACAAGTCCTGCGGCGGGCCGGCTGGCTACACGACTATTGAGGAAGCAGCCCCATCGCGCTGTCACACCGATGTTACGTAATGGAAGCAGAAAGAACTCCGTTTCCCTCGACGTTTATAATTACTGGAATCTTTTTCTCTTGCCTCCGAAGCCCGAATGTCTCATACTCCGCCTTCCATGTTCGGACGTTCCCGGCTCTACGCGACACTTACTGTTTGGTTGGCTCTCGCCGCGATCTGCACGGCGGCCTCCGATTGGAAAATCGTCAAGATCGGCGGGCGCGAATACCTCACGGTCGACAACATCGCCCAGTTTTACGGGCTCCCGACCGGAGTGGCTCCGACCGAGAAACACATCCGCCTCGACAACGGCAAAAATTCCGTGGAAGTCCAGCTCGACAGCCGCGAGATCCTGATCAACGGCGTGCGCAGCTGGCTCTGCTTCCCGGTGATGGAAAAGGACGGCCGATACCTCGTCTCCCGCGTCGATCTCGCGAAGACGCTCGAGCCGCAACTGCGTCCGCAGATGATCACCAACCTAGGCCAATTCAAGACCGTGATCCTCGATCCTGGCCACGGGGGATACGACCGGGGCGCCGTCAGCGGTTACGGTTACGAAAAGGATTTCGCGCTCGACGTCGCGCGCGACCTCAAGCCGCTTCTCGAAGCGAAAGGCCTGAACGTGAAGATGACCCGCGACAGCGACGTCTTCGTGCCGCTCGAGCTGCGCGCCCGGATCGCCAACGCGACCAAGGACGCCATCTTCGTCAGCATTCATTTTAACGCGACCGATTCCAACCCGGCCGCGAACGGTTTCGAAATTTTCTCACTTACACCGCGCGGCGCGCCGTCCACAGCCGACGACGCGCTTGCGCTACGGTTTATGAACATGGAGGCCGGAAGCCCGGTCGATGCGCCGAGCCTGGCGCTGTCGATGAGCGTCTATCATTCGGTGCTCGGCCATTTCTCCGAGTTCGATCGCGGAATCAAACGGGCGCGTTTCGCAGTCCTCCGCCTAACGAAGATCCCGGCCATCCTCGTGGAGGGCGGATTCCTGACCGAGCGCGGTGAAAGCCGCCTCATCGCCCAGAGCACCTGGCGCGCGAAGCTCGCGCAGTCGATCGCCACCGGGATCATCAGTTACAAGGGACTGGTCGATAACAAGACGCGGCCGATGATGGTGGCGGAATATCGCCGTGAATTCGAAGGTCAGCTTGTCTTGAAAGATGCTAAGACGCCGGTAAAACCCGAGTCGTCGCCAGCCCCGGCGGTTATCCCGACGAGCAATTAGTTCGCTCCGGGTGCCCTCAGACCCGCGCTGGACACGCAACGTAGCTTGAGCGCCACGTTCTCGCGCACAAGCTCCCCAGGCGAGAATGCGTCTCGTTCATCGGTCGCCTGCTTCTGAAACGAGCACGCAGCGGAAACCGTAAATCACGTCGCGTTCGCCGCGATCGATCACGTTCCGGTAGGACGTGAGCAGCTCAGCCCGCTGCTTATTGGCCCACGATCCGCCACGCAGCACGCCCCAGCGGCTGCCCGGTTTATAGAGATCGGAACACCATTCCCAGACATTGCCGCCCAGGTCGTAAATGCCGAGTGTGTTCGGCGAAAAGCTTCCGGCCGGCGCGGTCGCGGTGAATCCATCGTTCCGCCCATCGATTGCCGCGTAGTTGCCCGCGCCTTTTGGGGACGGCCATTGCTCGCCCCAGGGAAACTGGTTGCGCACCCGGCCATCGCGCTCTTCCGGTGTCGCGCCGGTTTCGTTAGGCAAACCAGCCGCTGCGCTCCATTCCTGGTCGGTCGGGAGCCGATAGCGCGTGGTTTCGTCGAGAAAATTCTCCCGCCGCTCCTTCTCCGTCAGCCACTGGCAAAAGTCGGTCGCATCCTGCCAGTTTACTTTCACCACCGGGTCGTTTTCGCTTTGCCGGAAGTCCGCGCCGACCGGCCGGCGATTGGTGGCCGCGCAAAAGGCGGCCCAGTCGCGCACCCGCGTTTCCCAGACGCTGATGTGCCAGTCGCCGATCGGCACGAAGCGCATTCCGAGGGAGTTTTGCCAAACCTCGCCGCGCACCGGGCTCAGTTTCTTGTCCAGGCGCGCGGCCAAAAAAGTCTGCTCGTTAGGCTGGACTTTGCCCTGGACCTCGGCCGTTTTGAAACCAGTCAGTTGCAGCTGGTAATTCACCTCGCCCGGTTTGACATCGTCGAGGAGCAGCGGCGTTTGTCCCAGCTCCTTTTCGCCTAACGAAACCGTCGCGCCCGCCGGCGCGCTGATGATCTTCACGCTCCCGTTGGCAAACTGAAACGTTTTCAGCGTCACCTCGCCGCGCTTGATCTCCACCTGGTCTTTCAATTCCCAGTCCGCCCGCTTTGCGACCACGTCGTAAAGTCCCGTTGGCAGATCCTTCAGCAGCCTCGGCGTCTTGCCTTTTCGAGGCGCTTCGCCTTCGCGTCGCAGCTCGAATTCCGCGCCCGCCGGCTGCGAGGTCATTTGCACCGAACCCGTGCTTCGCGCCAGCTTGATCACCGGCGGCCGCCAACTTTGCGCCGGTTCGAGCGTCGCCTCCATCTCGATCGGGTCGTAGTCGGGCAACATGACACGTAACTTGTGTTCGCCCGGCTCGAGATTGCGAAAGATCGCCGGGCTGCGCTCCATTCGATCGTCGAGCACGATCATCGCGCCGGACGGTTCGGTTGAGACAGTTGCCGTCGCTGGCCCGGTGGGCGCTTTCTTCTGAGAACCAAAATGGCGAACCGACCAAAATACGACCGCGGCGATGAGTAAGAAAACGATAGCGATCGGGATCGCGGTCATCATCCAGGAACGGCGCCGGACGGATTTACCGGCTCCGATCCGCGCCAGGTCGCGCTGCATTTCGTCCGCGTTTTCGTAGCGTTTGGCCGGGCTATTCGCGCATGCGCGAAGCAGGACTTCGTTGAGCTGCAGCAACCGTTCCTTGTCTTCGCGCTCGTCGAGATTGCTGCTCAGCTCCGGGAAATCGAGGCGGTCTTTTCCCATGCTGATTTCGTAGAGCACCTTGCCCAGGCTGTAGATGTCGGCCTGCGGTGTGCCCGGCCCTTCCGGCGGCACATAACCTTCCGTCCCGACAAACGATTGTTTCCCGCTCGCCGCCACCAAGCCGATGTCGGCCAGCTTCGGAACGCCCTGTACGAAAATGATGTTCGACGGCTTGATGTCGCGATGGGCAAGCCCGGTTCGGTGCAGGGCGCCGAGCGCATCGACGAGCAGAAGGCCGATGCGCAGGCATTCGTCGGCCGGCAAGGTGTGACCCAGCTCTGCCTTCAGCGTCTTCGGGGCGTAACGGGTGATCTCGATCTCCGCGCCGCTGACCTGGTCGTCGGCCAACTCCATCACGTAATAAAAGAACCCGCCGGCAACGCTGCGGCCGACATGCAGAATATCGACGAAGCCATCGTGGGCGCGGGAGATCGGCTCAAAAGCCGACATCCCCTCAAATTCCCGGTTGAAAGCGCGCTCGCTTTCAAAGGTGTCGCGATAAACCACCTTCACCGCGCGCAAGGCCCCGGTCAGGCTGCGCGCCAGCCAGATTTCGCCGTAACCGCCGCGCCCGATCACGCCGAGCATTTCATGGTCGGGAATCGACGGAATGCGCACTGTTGTTCGTTATACCTTCTTCTCTCGCGGCGGTCTATGACCGCCGAAGATCATGAGTCGAGTGCCTAACGAGCCCGTTCCACCTTCGTCAGCTCATTTTTCAGGAGCGCGCTCAAACGATGCTTGGCGAGATAAACCTGCGCCACGCTCACCCGCAATTCCTTCGCCACCTTCCGCACCGGCCATTCCTTCAGGACGTAGCAATCGAAAATCTGGTACTGCTTTGCGCTCACCTTTTTCTTCACCCGCTGGGTGGCAGCCTGGAGCAGGTTGCGATGCCATTCTTCATCCCAGGCGGCATCGAGATCGAACCCCGCCGGGTCTGCGATCCGCTCGATCGTGGCGGTGACCTTTTCGACATCGCCGCGCCGCGTTTTCGCCCGTTGTTCGCCGGCATTCTTCCGTTTCCGGAACTGATCTGCGATCCGCCAGCGCGTGATGTTCAAAAGCCAGCCTTTGAATGACCCGAGCGCCGGGTCGTACTTCAACCGGTCGATCTTCTTCGCCACCGTGATGAGCGTTTCCTGCACAACTTCCTGCGCCTCACTTTCCGTTAGGCCAGCTTTGCGCGCGGCGCGGTGGATCAGTTTCCAATAGGAATCGAAGAACTGCTGCCAGCGTTTCCCGTCGTTCCAGTCGCCCAGCTGGTCGACCAGGCTGCGGCGGGTGACGAGGAATTCGCTGCGAGTCACGGGCATGCCCTCTTATCGCACGCCGCAAAGTTTTTTGAAATTCCCTGAAAGAATCGCGCGGCTCCCTCCGTATGACCGGCAGAACCCATCTGTCTTATGTCAAAAATGCCGCTCACCAACTTGCTCGGAGATTTCACCTGGACCGCGCCACCCTGGCTGCGCCGCTCCCGCGGTTGGCTGCTGTCCCATCGCGTCCTATTCCTCGCCTTGGTCCTGTTCCTGATCGGCGCGGGGTGGACTTGGCATTGGTACCAGCACCGCCCCCAACCGGCGCGAATCAGCGTTCGCGCCGACCAGATCCCAGTCACCAAACTGGAGAAGGAACTCCATCCCGACGCCCTAACGATTCGCTTCTCGGGCTCCGTCGCGCGGCTCGACCAGCTTAGCAAGGAAGTGCGCGAAGGCGTCCGACTGGAGCCTGCGATCGCGGGCCGCTGGTTGTGGAGCTCCGATTCACGCCTCACATTCCAACCCGCGGGCGATTGGCTGGCTGATCAAAAATACCGGATCACTTTCGCCAAAGCTCTTTTCCCCAAACAGGTGCTGCTCGATCGTTATGCGCTCGAGGTCACGACGCCTCCTTTCCGGGGGAGCGTAAATCAAATCGAGCTTTACCAAGACCCGCGCGATCCGGCGGTTCACCAAGTGGTCGCGACGTTGGAATTCAGTCACAGCGTGAAACGCGACGAGCTGGAAAGACATCTCAGCCTGGTGTCGCTCGGCGGCTCGGATGTTTTTGGCGGCGCGGCCAACCGATTCAGCGTCACCTACGGATTGCACGATCGCCTCGTCTACGTGCGCAGCGTTCCGCTCAAACTCCCACCCCGCGAAGACTTCATAAAGCTAATCGTCGGCCCGGGAACAACTACGACCCAGGGCAGTGCGCGAACCCAAAAGGAGTTCGACGGCAAAGTGCGTCTGCCGGACATCCGGTCGTTTTTCAAAATCGAAAGCGTGGAAGGCAAGATCGTCCGCAATGCGGAGAACGAACCGGAGCAAATTCTTCTCGTCAGCACAACTGCCGCCGCCAAGCCGGAAGACGTGGCCAAGGCGTTGCACATCTGGCTCCTTCCGCCTAACGGACACGATCGCGAGGCTGGTCCGCGCGGCGTCGATGCGGAATTGTTAGGCCGTTCGCAACCGATCGCGGCCACTTTAATCCCAGCCGAGCACGCGCAGACAAAACTTCACGCCTTCAAGATCCTGGTCGAGAAATCCGGCCGACTTTACCTGAAAATCGACCGCGGCGTCGTCGCACTCGGCGGATATCCGCTCGCGGCGGATTACGATACCGTTCTCGACGTCCCCACGCTGCCGCGCGAAATCGAGATCCAGGGGCACGGCGGCATTCTCGCTCTCCAGGGCGAGCGCAAACTTTCGATCAAATCGCGCGGCGTGGCCGAGATCGAATACGAGCTGGCCCGCGTCGCCACCAGCCAGATCAACCATCTCGTCACGCAAAGCGAAGGCCGGTTCGATCAGCCGCGGTTCTTCTACGAGTTCAACGAGGAGAACATCTCGCGCATCGCGACCGAGCATCAATCGATCAACCTAACGAACCGGTTCCAGGCTAACTATTCCTCCTTTGATTTCTCCGGCCAGCTCCAGCTCCCCGCCGATGGCGGGAGCGAGCGAGGACTCTTCTTCATTCGCGCGCAGGAGTGGGATCCGGTTAAAAAGCGTCCGATTCGCGATGTCAACGACCGCCGCTTCATTCTCGTGACCGATATCGGAATGCTGGTCAAAAAAAGCGCCGACGGGAGCAGCGACGTTTTTGTCGTCTCGATAAAATCCGGCGATCCGCTCGCCGGGGTCAAAGTGGAATTGTTAGGCAAAAACGGTGTCGCCATCGGGCGTGCCGTCAGCGGCCCCGACGGGCGCGTCAGCTTTCCCGCTTTCAAGTCCGACGCTCGCGAAAAATCGCCCGTCGCCTTCGTCGCCCGCCTCCGCGAGGACGTCGCCTTCATGCCGTTCGAACGCGCGGACCGGCAACTCGATTTCTCCCGCTTCGATATCGATGGCGAACAAAATGTCGCGCCCAATCAACTGGAGGCCTTCCTCTTCACCGAGCGCGGCGTCTATCGCCCCGGCGACCAGGTCCACATCGGCTACATCGCCAAACAGCGCGACTGGCGCGGCCAGCTCGCCGGATTGCCGCTCGAGATCGAAGTGCTCGATGCGCGCGGACTCGCCGCCCAGGTGCGCCGGGTGAAGTTGCCCGCCGCCGGTTTCGACGAATTGAATTTCGCGACCGCCTACGAATCCCCGACTGGTGAATACCGGGCGAATCTCTATCTCGTCCGGAACGGCTACCGCGATCTGCTCATTGGCAGCACCAGTTTTCAGGTAAAGGAATTTCTTCCTGATCGCATGCGCCTAACGAGCGAGTTGAATAAGCAAACCACTCGCGGCTGGTTGTCGCCGAACGGGGTGAAGTCGCTTGTCACCCTGCGCAATCTTTACGGCACTCCCGCCACCGATCGCCGCATCGCCAGCCAGCTCAGTGTTTCTCCGGCCGGCTTTCATTTCCCCGAATACAACGACTACGTTTTTTTTGATCCGCTGACCGACACCCAGAAACATCGCCAGCCCCAGAGCATCGATCTCGGCGAAACCAAAACGGATGGCGACGGTAAAGCGACGGTCGACCTCGCGCTCGAGCGTTTCGCCGACGCCACCTACGAGATGACGCTCAGCGTGCAGGGCTTCGAGGCGGAAGGCGGCCGCAGCGTCGGCGCTTACAACAGCGTGCTCGTCTCCGCCCTGCCGCACGTTGTCGGCTACAAAGCCGATCCGAAGCTCGATTTCCTCATCAAGGATCGGCCCGCCGCGATCGAGTTGATCGCCATCGATCCGCAGTTGAACAAAATCGCGCTCGACCAACTGCGCTTCAATCTCATCGAGCGCACCTACGTTTCCATCCTAACGAAAAAGGAGAACGGCGATTACGCGTATGAATCGGTCCTGCGGGACACGCCCAGCAAGTCGGAAACGCTCGCCATCGGAGCGGAAGGTCTTCGTTATCCGCTCGTGACCGCGAAACCGGGAACCTTTGTCCTGGAAGTGCGCGACGCGTCCGATCGCCGTGTCAGTCAGGTCGCGTTCACCGTCGTCGGGGAAGGCACTGCGGCCCGCTCGCTCGCTCGCAACGCCGAGCTGCAGGTGAAACTCGACCGCGTCCAATACAGCACCGGCGACGAAATTGAGGTCAGCATCACCGCGCCTTACACCGGGGCGGGCCTGATCACGATCGAGAACGACAAGGTGCAGGCGCACCAGTGGTTCAAGAGCAGCACGACGAGCAGCGTGCAACGGATACGGATTCCGGACGGGTTTGACGGCACGGGTTACGTCAATGTTTCCTTCGTCCGCGCGCTCGACTCGAAGGAGATCTTCATGAGTCCGCTCAGCTATGCGGTCGTGCCCTTCACCGTAAACAAGGAGAAGCGTCATTTGCATGTCGACTTAACGACCGGCGATCTCGCCAAACCGGGCGAGCCGTTCAAGATCGGCTACAAGACGGACCACCCGGCGAAAATCGTCATCTTTGCAGTCGACAAGGGAATTCTCCAGGTGACGGATTTCGAGACGCCCGATCCGTTAGGCTATTTCTTCCGCAAGACCGCGCTGGCGGTTGAGACTTCGCAGATCGTCGACCTGATCCTGCCGGAATTCTCCATCCTGCGCGCCACTTCCTCCGCGGGCGGTGATGGTGACGCCGAGAAGCGCTTGAACCCATTCAAGCGCGTGACGGAAAAGCCGGTCGTCTTCTGGTCGGGCGTGATCGATGCCGACAGCACTGGGCGCGAAGTCGTCTATGACGTGCCCGATTACTTCGACGGCACTCTCACGGTCATGGCCGTCGCCGTCGCGGCGGATGAAGCGGGTTCGGCGGAGAAAGACGCGATCGTTAGGGGGCCGTTTGTCATCACGCCCAGCGTGCCGACGATGGTGGCGCCGGGCGATCGCTTCGAGGTCGGCGTCACCGTCGCGAACAATGTGACCGGCTCAGGTGAA
>DASXYO010000256.1:0-37064 GCA_036502465.1 Chthoniobacterales bacterium | reverse complement strand
TGATAATCGGCCCAGGCGAGCGGTGCGAGTCCGGTCTCGACGCTGACCATCGTGATGCAGCCGTGGACCGGGCAGACTAACGAACAAAGGTTACAGCCGACGCACTCCTCTTCCTTGATCTCCGGGACCGGTTTGCCCGGGACGCGGCCGGGGCCGAGATCGTAGGCGGCCGGATCAGCGAGCGCGATCGCCTGGTGGGCGCCGTCTTCGCAGGCGATGTAACAGAGGTTGCAGCCGATGCACTTGTTGTAATCGATCTCGGCAATGCGCTTGTAGTTGAGATCGAGCGTTTCCCATTTGCGCACGGTGTCGACGGCCCGGCCGCGCAGTTCGGCCAGACTCTTGAAACCTTTGGAATCGAGATAGTCATTTAAGCCATCGATCATGTCTTCGACGATGCGGAAGCCATAGTGCATGACCGCGGTGCAGACTTGCACGGTAGTCGAGCCGAGCGCGACGAACTCAGCGGCGTCGCGCCAGGTGGTAATGCCGCCGATGCCGGAAATCGGGAGGCCGACTTCGGGGTCGGAGGCGCAGGATTGCAGCATGTTGAGCGCGATCGGTTTTACCGCCGGCCCGCAATAGCCGCCGTGGGAGCTAAGCCCGGCCACGAACGGCTCGGGGACGAAGGTATCGAGGTTCACCTGCGTGATGCTGTTGATCGTGTTGATGAGCGAGATGGCGTTCGCGCCACCGCGTTTCGCGGCCCGGGCGGCGGCGGTGATGTCGGTGATATTAGGAGTCAGTTTCGCGATTACCGGGATGGTCGCGACTTCCATCACCCACTCGATGATGGTCTGGGCGACATCGGGGTTTTGGCCAACGGCCGAGCCCATTCCGCGTTCGCACATTCCGTGCGGACAACCAAAGTTTAGCTCGATTCCGTCGGCACCGCAGTCGGCCGATCGCCTGACGAAATCATGCCAGTTCTCGCGCGTATCGACCATGAGTGAGGCGATAACGGCATGGTTAGGCCAGCGCTTCTTCACCTCCGCGATTTCACGGAAGTTCGTCTCTGGCGCGCGATCGCTGATCAGCTCGATGTTGTTTAAGCCAACCATGCGCATGTTGCCGTAATCGATCGAGGAATAGCGTGATGAGACGTTGCGGATCGGGTCGCCGATGGTTTTCCAGACGACGCCACCCCAGCCGGCTTCGAAGGCGCGGTGGGCCTGGTAGGCAGTGTTACCCGGCGGTCCGGAAGCGATCCAAAACGGGTTGGGGGACTTGATGCCGGCGAGATTGGTGGAAAGATCGGCCATCGTTAGGCTACTCCTGGTTTTTCGAACTCAGCGCGCTCGTCGCGGGTTTGGGATGCGAGGCGGGTGAGAGCTGTTCGTATTTTGCTTCCAGCTCCGGCACGCGGATCGGCGCGTCGAGTCCGGAACCGAACGGACCGGCCGCGACGCCCCAGCGGGACGGTTGGATAGGTCCGACGACTTTCTCTTCGCCAAACATTTTGTGAATCCCGCGCGCAGCTTTTTTTCCTTCGCCGACGGCGTTGACGACTTCGCGCCCGCCATTCGCGCAATCACCACCGGTGAAGATATTCGGCAGGCTTGTCCGGCCGGTCTCGAAGTCGCGCATCAGGGTCCCGTTGCGATTCAGCTCGAGCTCGGGGAAAAGCTTCGTGATCCAATCGCTCCGCTTTTGCTGACCGACGGCCTTGAGCACCATGTCGAATGGCTCAGTGAACTCGGAGCCGTCGATTTGCTCGAGCGCGCCGTTGGAGTTGAAGCGCGTGCGCATAAGGCGCAGGCCTGCGACGTGGCCATCCTTCGCGATCACTTCGACCGGCGCGTGGTGGAAAAGGAAAGCGGCGCCATCGCGTTTCGCGAGATCGTACTCAAAAGCGTAAGCCGACATGTCGAGCTCACCGCGCCGGTAAACCACGATGACCTCGGACGCACCCAGTCGCCGCGCCTGGGTGGCAGCATCGATCGCGGTGTTCCCGCAACCGATGACCGCCACCCGCGCGCCGACTGGAATCTGATGGAGCGGATCGGTGTGAATCTGCTCGATGAAAGTAAGTGCATCGACGACCTCGGGGAGCTCTTCGCCGGGGATCCGCAACCGCTGGCCATCGCCGAGACCGACTCCGATGAAGATGGCATCGAAGCTTTCGAGGTCTTCTCGGGTCACATCCTTCCCGACTTCCACACCGCAGCGAAATTCTACCCCTAACGACTTCACGAGCTCGACTTCCTCGAGGCTCACGGCCGGCTTCATTTTGTAATAGGCGATGCCGTAGGTGTTGAGCCCGCCCGCCTGCGGTTTGCGCTCAAAAATGACCGCTTCGTGCCCGAGGTGCGCCAACTCGGCGGCGCAACCCATCCCCGCCGGGCCGCCGCCGATGACCGCAATGCGTTTGCCGGATTTTTTCGCGGGCGGTTTCAGGACCGTGATCCGGTTTTCGGAAACGTGATCAGTCGCGTAGCGCTGAAGACGGCCGATTTTGATCGGGTCGCTGTCGCGATCGAGCATGACGCAGGCGCCTTCGCAAAGGACCTCGGTCGGGCAAACCCGCGCGCAACTCGCGCCGAGAATGTTGGCGCTGAGAATGGTCCGGGCCGCGCCGGTCACATTACCGGTCATAATCTTTTTGATGAATGCCGGGATATCAATACCTGTCGGGCAGGCGGTGATGCAGGGCGCGTCGAAGCAGAAGAGGCAGCGCGACGATTCGACGATGGCTTGCTGTTCGGTGTAGCGCGGCGCGATGTCGCCGAGGTTAATGGCGAGTTGTTCGGCGGAAAGTTTTGGGCTCAGCGGCATTGGTCGGTCAATTTTCGGAAGCGACCGCACGCGAATAATTTCGGTACGGGGCATCGAGGGAATCATTTTCGGCGGAAAGGTGCAAGCCCTGAGACGAATTGTTCCGTATGAGCGGAAATGCGCGCGGCCCAGCCCTCGGCACGAGAGGTCGCGCTGGGAGACGGTTGACACTCCTTTTTCACCCGATAGTTTAGGCCGTTAACTAATGGGCACAGCGACGGCATACTCACCTCAAGAGACGGATGAACTCCGTGTCGACGCCGCTCAATTGGCCCACATCATCATGGAGATGCAGCGCTGCTTCATTCTCCGCCTCTCGAAAGAACTGGCCCCGGGAAATGTTTCTTTTCCGCAGTTCTTCCTCCTTACTTATCTCGACCTGAAGGAGGTGCTGACGATGTCGGCCATCGCACAAAAAATGGGGCACACCACCGCTGCCGCCAGTGGACTCGTCGCGCGGCTGGAAAATCTTGGTTATGTCATGCGTTCCCACGCCTCGGATGACCGGCGCAAAGTGATGGTTTGCATCACCCCGCGCGGGTCGGCGCTTGTCAGGCGCATCCGTGAGGAGATGATTTGCAACCTGATGAAGATGATGGCTCATCTCTCCCCGAGTGAGCAGAAATCCTGGTTGCAAATTTACAGCAAGATATACGATTACTGCCAAAATAAATAAGTCGTGACCCGACGGGGGCAGTGATCTCGTCCGTCTTGCGCCGCCTGAAGTTTCCGCTGGACCCGCATTTTTCGGTGTGCCAGCAGGCCTCGCACGATGGCCGCGTAGGGCACAAAGGAATTTCTAAGATGCACTTTTTTTCTCTTCCGTCCTTTCGGAGCCGTCTCGCTTTTTCCGCGGGATTGTTTGTCCTTTCGTTCTCAGCCTTCGCCGGCAGCGACGCCACGCGCGAACACGCGCGCGGACCGGCGGCCGAGTCGCGCCGTTTCACGCTTGACCAAGCGGTCGAGACGGCACTGAAACGCAATCCGAGCATCCTTAATGCCCGGCAGGAAATTCGGCGCACGAAAGGCGTGCAGATTGAAGTGCTTTCGCAGGCGTTGCCGCATCTCGATGCCACGGCGGCCCTTAACTATACCGACCCAAGTTTGCGGGGAGGTAGCGGCGGCAGCTTCACTACCACGACGACTGGGGGCGGCGGAGTGACGCCTACTCCGGCGCCAAGCGCGACGCCCCTGCCGAGCGCGACACCCGGCACGACCACCACCACGGTTTTCAATTCCAATGGCATCAGTGATTACTCCTACAACCTCAACCTGACCGTTTCGCAACTCCTCTATAATGGGACCGTTATTCCAGCGATCAAAGGGGCAGGCCACGCGGCAGACGCCAGCCTTTTTGCCTTGCGCGATACGATCGACAGCGTGATTGCGCTCGTTCGGCAGCAGTTCTATCAGGTCATCCTGAACAAGTCGCTGATCATGGTGCAGGAAGAATCCGTCCGGCTGCTGGAAAATCAGTTGAAGGACCAGCAGAATCGATTTGAAGCCGGAACGGTCCCGCGCTTTAACGTTCTGCAGGCCGAAGTCGCGCTCGCCAACCAGCAACCGACGCTAATAACCGCCCGAAATAATTACCGTATCGCTCAGCTCCAGCTTGCGAAAACCATCGGCCTGGACTTCGATCCGCGCCGCGGCAACCAACCGCCGCTGGAATGCATCGGAGAATTGACCTACACGCCGCGGGACATTCCGCTGACGGTGGCGATAGAGCTGGGGAAAGAGCGCCGTCCTTTCCTTAAACAGCAGCGGGCCAACGTCCTCGTCCAAGTGCAAAATCTAAGCGCCTCCTTTTCCGGAATTCAGCCCTCTCTCAGTCTGAGCGGCGGCAGGGCTTTCGAGAGCTCACAATCTTCGAGCAACCTGAATGACACGTTGCAAGGCTGGTTTTTCGGGATCAACGGAAGCTGGGCCATTTTCGACGGGCTGGAGACGCTCGGAAAAGTGAAGCAGGCCCGGGCCATCCTGAGCGAAGCAAAGATCACCTACGACGATGACGTTCGGCAGGTGGAACTGGAGATTCAGCAGGCTTATTCAAATTTGGAACAGGACCGTCAGCTCGTCGCGGCGACCTCGAAAACGGTCGATCAGGCGCGGGAAGCGCTGCGCCTCGCCAGCGCTCGCCTCGGAGTCGGCGCAGGTGTGCAATTGGATGTCTTGAACGCGCAGGTCCAGCTCACTCTGGCGCAGTCGACCCGGCTCTCCGCGCTCTTTAGTTACAACTCCGACCTCGCGGAATTCGACCGCGCGACCGCGACGGACACGATTTACAAGGACACCTTTGACGATCCGCTTACTCGCCGCCGGGGCGAAACGCGGATGACCAAGACGACAATCAAGACCGAGTCGTCGGGCAAATAGCGGCGCCATGTTCGCGCGCGCGGCCGGGCTCGAATCCGCTCTGGAAACTTTTCCGGCGCTGCGGGAAATCCCGATCGTTAGGCACGCCTTTCTCGGGCGCATTCCGGGGATCGACGTTGCGACCAACCGGACCGCGGCGCTCGAGCGGCTCGAGGCGGCGCATCGCACGCTCCGCGCCGAGCGTGGGCTGGCGGATAAAAGTCTCATCACCGCCGAACAAGTGCACGGCAACGGGATTGCAGTGATCGAGTCCCCGCCCGCTTCCGATCGCTGTTACGCGGGAGTGGATGGGCTCATTACGAATCAGCCCAGCGTGTCGTTAGGCATTTACGTCGCGGATTGTTGCGCTGTTTATCTGGTCGATCCGGTGCAGCGCTGCCTCGGGCTCGTCCATTCGGGAAAGAAAGGGACGGAGCTGGCGATTGTCGAAAAAGCCATTCGCGAAATGCAGGAGCGTTTTGCGAGCGACCCGCGGGATCTGGTGGTGCAACTCAGCCCCTGCATTCGTCCGCCGCACTACGAGATTGATTTCGCGGCCGAGATCGTGCGGAAGGCCCGGCGTGCGGGCGTCGAGAAGGTGCACGACAGCGGTGTCTGCACGGCCTGCGACCTCGAACGTTATTACAGTTACCGTGCGGAGAAGGGACAGACGGGTCGGATGCTCGCGCTCCTTGCTCTGCGCGATTGAGTTTCTGTTTGACGGTTGTTGTTCTTTTCTGTTAGTCGTTAGGCAAATGAAGCGCTGGCAATTCTCCATCCTGCTCACTCTCGGGGTCGTCTGTCTCTGTCTTAGTCTGGTGACGATTGTTTTCGCGCGCGAAAACCGCCGGCTGCAGGAGAGCGTCCAGGCGCAACAGGCGATCATTAACAAGGGCTCCCTCAGCCAGCAGATCGGCACCAACCTTCTCCGCGAGATGGCCACGGTCGCGCAGACGGATGAAAAGATGCGGACCCTGCTCCAGGAAAACGGCTTCAACCTCTCCGCCAATCCCGCCGCCTCGCCGGCACCCTAACGATGGAAATGGAAACGCAATACTCGCCTCCGCCACCGCGGAGCTATCACGGCTTTTGGCCGGTCCTGCTCATTGGTTTGAGCGTCCTTTTCATCTTCGCCTGGGAGGTCCGGATCAATATCCTCACCCGGCAAAGCACTCAGCAGCTCGAACAACAGCAGGTGACGCTTGTCGATCAGGCCAGCAAAGTGCAGATCGGACTCGAGAAACTCGTTCGTGGATTGGTTGAGCTGGGCAAGACCGACGAGGAAGCGCAGAAGCTTGTCACCAAATTCGGGATCAAGTTGAATAACCCGACGATGCCGACGACCACCCCGGCGCCCTAACCATTAATCCATATCGCGTCGCCGGCGTAGCGCGCAGATTCCGCGGCGTTTGGCCTTAGCGACGAAGTCGAAAAATATCTGCGCCGGCTCGCCCCAGGTTTTTTCCCGCGCCTGAGCCAGGGCTTGGGCGACATTCAGGCCACTCTCGTAAAGGAGACGAAAGGCCGCCTTGATCTCCGCCCGGTCATTCGCGTCGAATCCCGCCCGGCGCAAACCCACGACATTCAGGCCGACCACTTTGTTCACCTCGGCGGCGGCGACGTAGGGCGGAATGTCTTTCCCGAAACCAGAGATGCCCTGCGTGATAACGAGCCGCCCGACCCGCATGAATTGGTGAAATACGCAGCCGCCCCCGAGGAACGCGCCGTCGCCGACTACGACGTGCCCGCCGAGCAGGCAATTGTTTGCGATGATTACCTTGTTTCCGATTTCGCAGTTGTGCCCGAGGTGCGCACCGGTCATGAGAAAATTATTGTCGCCGACGCGGGTGACGGAGCCTTCCACCGTGCCGCGATGAATGGTGACATGTTCGCGGATCACGTTGCCATTGCCGATTTCGACCGAGCTGCGCGTGCCCTTCTTGAAACTCAGATCCTGCGGCAGGCCGCCGATGATCGCACCGTTCTCGATTCGATTATCTGTGCCTAACCGGACTGCGCCCTCGATGACGACGTGCGATTGCAGGACGGTGCGCGCTCCGATTTCCACCTCGCCGCCGATGCAGACGAACGGTCCAATTTCCACGTCGTCCGCCAGCCGGGCTTTCGGATCGACGATCGCGCTCGGGTGAATTTTCACAGCACCCCCATTTCCTTGAAGCTGAAGTAGGGAAGCCGACCGTCGGCTGGCGCGCCGATGATGACATGGTCGAGGAGCTTGATCTGGAGGAGTTCGGCTGCTTCCCGCAGCCGTCTCGTTAAGCTGTGATCCGCCTGGCTGGGCGAAGGATCGCCCGAGGGATGATTGTGCACCACGACGAGAGCGTAGGCGGAATAGATGAGCGCGGGACGAAAAACGTCGCGCGGATGGGCAATGCTTTCGTTGACGCTGCCTAACGAAATCTCTTCCACTCGGACCAGGTTGTAACGTGTGTCGAGCAGAATGACGCGGAGCGCTTCCTTGTGCAGGGTACGCATCTCCGGGCCGAGGAAATCGTAAATCTGTTGCGGCGTTTCGATTTTGCGCCGGACGAAGTTCTCGCGCGCCACCCGGTGACCTAGGCCAAACGCCGCGGCCAGTTGCGTGGCCTTGGCCGGTCCAATGCCCTTCATCTTCTTTAGTTCCCTGACCGTGCATCGGCTGAGCGCGCCTAACGATTCGTATTCTGTGATCAGTTGCCGTGCAAGCTCAACGACGTTTGCACCCTGTCGTCCTGTGCCTAGCAGAATGGCAATCAGTTCCGCCGGGGTGAGCGCTTCCGCGCCCAGCGCCTCGAGGCGTTCCCGCGGCCGATCCTCCTTCGGCATCTCACGGATTTTGAGGGGCGTCGCCAAGACGAGATCTTATCCCCGCAGCTGTTCGAGCAATTCGTGCAGCGCCTCGCCGAGGCCGAAAAGCGAATCGAGATGGCGGTTTGTGCCGAGCGGCGCGAGTTCGGTCTGCGCTTCGCGGATCATTTCCTGCGCGGTGTCGATCGACTTATCGAGCGCGCCATCGGTTGGGGAATTCTGAAGTAACGCCGTGACCTCTTCGAGTTTTCCTTCGAGCACGAGGGTGCAGCAGCGCTCGCGGTCGAAGGCGCTGGCGGATTCGAGCAACGTCAGCACCGGCAGGGTGAGCTTGCCTTTGCGCAGATCGGTGCCGAGCGTTTTGCCGGTTTCGGCTTCCGTGCCCGCGATATCGAGGCAATCGTCGTAGATCTGGTAAGCGGTTCCGATCTTCGCGCCGAAGCCTTTTAATCGGGCGACATTTTCCTCCGGCGCGCCGCTGATGACTGCGCCCAATTCCGCCGCGCAGGCGAAGAGCGAGCCAGTCTTCATGCCGATGATTCGGAAATAATCCTCGCGTGATAGTTGCAGATCGAATCGCCGCTGGGTCTGGATCATTTCGCCCGAGCAAACTTCCGTCGCAGTGCGCGCGATCGTGCGGCTGATGTTCGTGTCCTCGAAATCGGTCGCGAGATTCAGGGCATGCGCAAAAAGCACGTCGCCGAGCAGAACGCTGAGCGAATTTCCCCAGCGCGCGTTGACCGTCGGCTGGGAGCGGCGCCGTTCTGCTTCATCCATGATGTCGTCGTGTACGAGGGTGGCGAGGTGAATCAGTTCCACGATCACCGCGAGGTCGAGATGACCTGAGACTAACGAACCGGTGGCACCGCCGCTGAGGAGGGCGATGAGCGGCCGGAGGCGTTTCCCGCCTCCGCCAATCGCATAGGCGACATAGCCCTCGATCGCCGGGTCGAAGGCCGCGGTCTGGGCCGTGATTCGCCGATCGACCTCATCGAGTTGCGCTTGGACGGGCTCAAAGACGCGACTCAGCGGTCCCACCACGCCATTGGCGGTGGCAGCTGAGTTCGCGGAAATTTTCACAAGCGCAGGATAGAAGGTCGGCTTTTAATGTCAAAGCTACTCGGCAGCCCTTTTACCAGCGGCGGAGCCACTCCTCGGTCCGGTATTTTTCAGCGGCCAACTCGGCGGCGCGTTCCAGCACCGATGCAGGGATTTCTTCTTGCTGCACCGTCGGAGCCAGGGCGGCGGCGAATCGTTCGCGAAAGGATTCGTCCAGCCCGGGAATCTGGATGCTGCCCTGATGCAGAAAACCGCGGCGCGTCCGGCGCTGGGCGGCCCCGGCAACCTTGCGACCAAGCAGGAGGACGTCGTCGCGCACCGGGTTGGCGAAGCACGCGTCGGAAATCCTGGGCGCGGCGGCCGTCGCCAGTTCGGCTTCTCTTCCATCCCTGAGCAAGGCGTCGCGGATTGCGCCATGCAGGGCGGCATAGATTGTTGTCGGCCCGAGAGCGGCGGCGGATTCCGTAGCCGGAGTGACGAGGGAATAGGTGAGATCCTCGCCGTGGAGAACGCTGCCGCCGCCCGTCCAGCGCCTAACAAGATCGCGGTGCTCGCTTTCGTGGGCGACGTCGGCGAATTTTCCAAAATAGCCGAACGAAAGTGATGCTCGCCTCCAGCCGTAGAAACGGATGGTGGGAAGCGTGGCCTGCTCGAGCAAGGCTTCGTCGATCGCCATGTTCAGCGCCGCGTCGGTCGCCGCGCCACTGTCGTGCACCAGCAGGCGCTCAAACAGCATCGGCCACGATCTGCTCAAACGCCGCGCGAGGGTCCGGCGCGGCGGTAATCGGCCGGCCGATGACGAGAAAGTCCGCGCCTCCCTTGAGCGCTTCGGCGGGTGTTGTCGCGCGTTTTTGATCGCCCGCCGCAGAGCCCGCTGGCCGAATCCCGGGCGTGACGATCTTGATTTTCGAACCATGAGCGGAACGGAGCGCGGATAGTTCATGGGGACTCGCGACGATCCCGCCAATCCCGCATTCCACGCCCAGTTTGGCGAGGCGCAGGACTTGATCTTCCATCGAGGAATTGACCCCCACTTCACGCAAGGTTGCTTCATCGACGGAGGTCAAGACGGTTACCCCGAGAAGCAGCATATTCGACTCGGCCGAGCGCACCGCCGCCTCAACCATGGCGCGTCCTCCGCTGAGATGAATGGTGAGCATTTCCACGCCTAACGAACTGGCGCTCTCGACCGCCCGGCCCACGGTGTTGGGAATATCGTGCAATTTGAGATCGAGAAAGACGCGTCCGCCGAGGTCGTGCACCGCCCGCACAATCTCGGGCCCGGCCGCAATGTAGAGCTGGAGCCCGATCTTGAACAGCCCGCCGTGCGGCGAGAATTGGCGGACCAGCGCAAGGGCTTCCGCGCTCGTCGGAAAGTCGAGCGCGATAATGATGCGCTCGCGAACGGTGATTTCAGTGGCTTGCCAGTTCATGCGGTTCCACACAGGGTTGCGGGAACCTATGCAGCTTTTCGCGCCCGCGAAGATCAATTTATTTTTCAAGATCCTGTGCCGGCGGGAGGACGGCTTTCACGAGATCGAGACGCTGATGGCGCCCGTCTCGCTCACGGACGAGCTGACGATTGAGCCTAACGAATCCGGAGATCGGATCGATTTCACGACGGATGATCCGACTTTGCCGGCCGGCGAAGACAACCTGGTGGTGCGGGCGACGCGCAGTTTCTTCTGCGAGATAAAGAAGGAGCCCGCGGCGCGAATCGAGCTGCGAAAAAAAATCCCGCACGGCGCCGGCCTCGGCGGCGGGAGTAGCGACGCCGCGAGCACGCTTATCGGTTTGAACGAAATGTTTGGGCATCCACTCGAGGCGGCTCGCCTGACGAATTTGGCAGCCGCGCTCGGATCGGATGTGCCGTTCTTCCTGGCGCAAGGCACGGCGCGTTGCAGCGGGCGAGGGGAGATTGTGCAGCCGGTCGAGTCGTTGCCGCCGTTGTCGCTGCTGTTGTTAAAGCCGGAGTTTGGCGTGCCGACGCCGTGGGCTTACCGGCAGTGGCAGGATTCGCGGGAACTGCCTGGGGTCGATTATTCGCCCCAGCAGATCGGCGATCTGACCTTCCAAAATGACCTCGAGCGCCCGGTTTTTGAAAAGCACATCTTCCTCGCCCGAATGAAGGGTTGGTTGCGTGGGCAGCCGGAAGTCGCGGTCGCGCTTCTGTCCGGTTCCGGTTCAACCATGTTTGCAGTCCTGCGGGAAGGTGCCGCGGGCGACGTGCTGGCCGCCCGGGCGCGCGCGGAACTCGATCCCGCGCTCTGGACCGCGGCCGTAGCTACTCGTTAGGCGAGCAAACGCTCGAGCTGATCGACGCAGATCTGCGACCAGGTCTCGAGATTTTCGCGACGCTCGAGAAGTTCAGCTTTCGTCAGGAAGGCCAGATTGGTGATCATCGATTCGCGCTTCTGCACCTTCGGTTCCTGTAGCCGGAAGACGTGCACGACGCCCAGGTGGACGCGGCCGACTTCAGTCGTGTCGTCGTTCAGGAGAGCCACGATCCGATCCTCGAACGGTGTCGAGATTTCCACTTCTTCGTTCACTTCGCGCTCAACTCCCGTCCGATAAGTTTGCTCATCCCAGGCCCAAAGTAACTCGTCCTCTTGGTTCATGTGTCCACCGATTCCGATCGAGCCCTTCGCGACAAGGCGCTGTTCGCCCGCTTTTTTGCCTCGGACGTAATGCAGCACCCGGTCGCCGCAAACGAGCAGGGCGTAGGGAATGATTTGCTTGTGGCTCGGGTCGTTTTCCGCCGTGGCGCGGGCGAGAAAATGATTATTTCCGCGCGCCAGCATGGCGTCGAGATAGCGCCGCGGCTCGAAATTTAGTCCGTGAAAACTGCCGAGCTGGTCGAAGAGATCTCGCCTAACGACGAGGACATTTTCGTGAGGCGCCGCCATTTTCTCCCGCGCGACTAAAACGAAAAGGTCGCGCCGACCTGCGGTCCGATCAGGTTGAGGCTCGGGTTGGGATCGGTCTGGCCGCCGTTGGAAAGGTGCTGGTAGATCGCGCCGACGTTTACTTTCCAGTGCTCGTTGATCAAGTAATCGACCCCCACCTGGGTGAGAATGTTGAAGGTGAAATCCTGTCCCTGGCCCTGCCGAAATGCGTCCGTGCTATCGATGAATCCAAGCCCGACTCCGCCCGAGGCGTAAGGCTGCAACCGCCAGCCGGGCTGAACGAAGACGTGGCGAAAACCTGCCGAAATTCCGAAATAATGGTTTTCCGGTCCGCGAAAGATGGGCTCGACCATGCCGAGTAGGTAAACCTGATTGTAGCCGCGGAAGATGCTGTGGTCATCGCGGTTCACTCCCCAGCGCACGCGTCCCGTGAAAAATTGCGCACCGATCTCGTAGCTGTTTGGGTTCCCGATAAAACCGAGCAGGTAAGCCGTCTCGGTTGCGAACTCGAACTGCGGCGGCTCGAAGTCGGTGCTCGCGACGACGGCGTTCGTGGGCGCCGGGGCGACCGCTTCTCCAGCCTGGGCGCGATCCCCGAGAAGGAGCGCCAGACCAGCGATCAGCGGGAGCAGGGAATGGATCGGTTTCATAAAAGGGCCGCAGCATATTTCGGCCTGCCGCAATTGCAATCGAGGCGGTATGTCGTCATGCTGCCGTCATGAAAAAGTTCGCCGTGGTTGGTCTCGTTCTTCTTTGTGCTGCGAATCCTTCCCTGCTGAGCGCCGCGGGAGATGCCGAACAACTCGCGGACGCCGTCTGGAAAGCGAGCGGCGGAGAGAATTGGCCGAACGTGAAAGCGATCGACTTTACGTTCGCGGTCGAGAAAGGCGGCAAGACCCTGGCTTCGGCCGAACACCATTGGGACGTGGCGGCGCAAACCGATCGCGTGAAATGGAAGGGCAAGGATGTGACCGTCAACCTGGCCGAGCCGACCACGGACGAAAACGCGAAAGCGGCTTACGCGCGTTGGGTAAACGACTCCTACTGGCTGCTGGCACCGCTCAAACTAAAGGACCGCGGCCTTGAAGTGAAGAGTGAGGGACGAAAGACGATCGACGGCGCCGAGCGCGAGGTGTTGCTGCTCAGTTTTGCCAAGGTTGGTCTTACGCCTAACGATCAATACCGGCTCTACATCGATCCGGCCACGAAGCTGGTCGCATCTTGGGATTATATGCCCGAACCCGGCAAATCGGTCCACGGCACGTGGGAGAATTATCAGAAATCCGGTGGCCTAACGTTGGCGACGGAGCACAAAATGGAAGGCGTCGAGATCAAGATTCTGAATCTTAACGTCACCACGAGCAAGTAGTCGCACTAGCGCATCTCCGCTCCGACCCACGAAGCGAGATCGGGCGGGAGAGGGCTTTCCCAATCAAGTTCCCCGGCGATCCGGAGCCGCGCGGAATGGAGCGCGTGGCGCGGGAGGAGAAGAACCGCCGCCAGTTCATCCGTCCAGCCGGTTTCGATGAAGCGCAGGTAAAGCCTCTCGTTAGGCCCGTAAATCTTGTCGCCGACAATTGGATGACCGAGGTGCGCCAGGTGGACGCGGATTTGGTGCATCCGGCCGGTCTGCAGGATGGCCCGGACGATCGAGAACTGTCTTTCTTGCCTAACGAATCGCTTTTCGACCCGGAAATCCGTCACGGCTGGCACGCCCAGTTCGTGGATGGTCTGCTTCAACCAAATGGCCGATGGACCGTGCTCGCCCTGTCGCGCGAGCGGCGCGGCCACCGTCGTGGCGTCCCATTTCGGCCAGCCCTGCACAATCGCGAGATATTCCTTCTCGATCCGCCGGCGCTCCATCGCGAGGCCGAAATGGCGCGCGGCTTCTCGATTCTTCGCGATCAGAACCAGCCCGCTTGTTTCGCGATCCAGCCGATTCACAATCGAGACCTGGCCGCCATTGACCAATTCAAAGGCGAGCACGTCGCGCAACGCGGCCCAGAGAGTCGGGGTGCCATCGGGCTTGCTAGGGTGGATGAGCAGGAAGGGCGGCTTGTCGACCACGAGGTAATCGTCGGTCTCGGCGACGATGCGAAATCTTGGCGGTGTCCTTGCGCGCTCGGTGGTCGTAGGTAGATGAGCGGACGCCGGCATGATTTCCCTGCAAAAAGTTAGTCGCTATTACGAAACCGGCGAGCGCTCAGTGCACGCCCTCGAGGAAGTTTCGCTCGAGATCGGCCGAAATGAATTTGTCGCGGTCGTCGGACCGAGTGGATGTGGGAAGAGCACGCTGATGCACCTGATCGCGGGGCTGGACCGGCCGACCGCGGGAGAAATTGTCGTGGATGGACTCAGCCTAACGAATGCAGGGGATGCCCAGTTGACCGATTTCCGGCGCCACCGCCTCGGGCTCGTCTTCCAGTTTTTTAATTTACTGCCCACCATGAACGCGCTCGAGAACGTCACCCTGCCGCTCCTTTTGCAGGGCGTCTCGTTGGACGAAAGCGAAACGCGAGCACGGGAACTACTCGAGCTGGTCGGCCTGACGAACCGCGCAACGCACTTCGTTCACCAGTTGAGCGGCGGCGAACAGCAGCGGACCGCGATCGCGCGGGCCCTGGTGCACCGGCCTTCGCTCCTGATCGCCGACGAGCCGACCGGGAATCTCGATACCGCCTCCGCCGCGCGCGTGCTCGCTTTACTGCGGCAGATTGCGGAGGAGCAACTCGCGACACTTATCCTGGTCACGCACAGCGCCGAGGTGGCGGGCGCGGCTGCGCGGCAGATTGAACTATGCGACGGAAGAGTCGTGGACGATCGCAAAACGAATGTGGGAGGGGCCTTTGTGCCGCGATAGTAGCGACGTTTTGCCCTGATCGGGGCACAGAGGCCCCTCCCACATTGTCGCCGCGGAGCGCTTCTTATATGCCAATCTACCAACTGGAGAGAAAACAGGTTGTCTCGTTAGGCTTGGAGGAATGCTGGCGCTTCTTTTCCGATCCGCGCAATTTGAAAAAGATCACGCCGCCCTCGATGAATTTCGTCATCAAGCGCGATCTCCCACCGGAAGTTTATCCGGGCCTGATGATCGAATACACCGTTTCGCCATTGTTAGGCATGCCGCTCACCTGGTTGACCGAGATCGTGCACGTCGACGCGCCGCACTGTTTTGTCGACGAGCAGCGGGTGGGTCCTTATCGCATCTGGCATCACGAACATTTCTTCCGCGCGCTCGCCGACGGCCGGACCGAAGTGCACGACCTTGTCACCTATGTCCCGCCCCTCGGGCCGCTTGGCGCGATCCTCAATCGGCTCCTCATTCGCCCGCAGCTCGAGCGGATCTTTGATTACCGCCGGGAGCACCTTCCGGAGGGCGCAGGCGAACCGCTGGCTTGACCCCACCGTCAAAACCGCTTTACCTAACGTCTCACCAAAACCGGAAAGGAAGCGCCTTTGGAACTCAAAGATATCAAAGCCATCATCGACCTGATGAAAAAAAACGACCTCTCCGTTTTCGAAATGGAGAAGGACGGCTTCCGGCTGAAGCTGCAAAAAGGAGCGGGCGAGCAGACCGTTTTCGCGGCCCCGCCGATGCCGCAGATGAGCGCCCCGTCAGCCACGGGTGGAGGAGGGGCGCCCGCGACTCAAGCTTCCGCAGCCAGCGTGCCTCCGGCCAGCGATGCGAGCAAAGAGATCGCTTCCCCGATGGTCGGCACTTTTTACCGCGCCGCCTCGCCGGAATCGCCGCCGTTTGTCGACGTCGGCCGGGAAGTGAACGAAGACACCGTCGTTTGCATCATCGAGGCAATGAAAGTGATGAACGAAATCAAGGCTGAGGTAAAAGGCGTCATCGCCGAGGTGGTGGCAGAAAACGGCAAGCCGGTGCAGTTCGGACAGGCCCTGTTTAAAGTTCGTTAGGCGACGGCGCCTCACCGAATCGGGATGACGATCGCGTCGCTCGCTACGCTTTTGATTCATGTTTGAAAAAATCCTGATCGCCAACCGCGGAGAAATCGCGCTCCGCGTCATCCGCGCCTGCAAGGAACTCGGTATTCGCACCCTCGCGGTCTATTCGGAGGCGGATGTCGATTCGCTTCATGTTCAGCTGGCCGACGAATCGATTTGCATCGGGTCGGCGCCGAGCTCGGATAGTTATCTGCGCATCGACCGCATCATGAGCGCGGCCGAAGTGGGCGACGTGGATGCGATTCACCCGGGCTACGGATTCCTGGCCGAGAATGCGCACTTCGCCGAGGTCTGCGAGAGCTGCAAAATCAAATTTATCGGGCCAACACCGGCCGCGATGCGCGCGATGGGCGACAAAAATTCCGCCCGCGCCGCCGCCCGTAAAGCCGGCGTGCCGGTGACGCCGGGAAGCGACGGCATCGTGGAATCCGAGGAAGAGGCGATCAAGGTGGCGAAGAAAATTGGTTACCCGCTCATGATCAAAGCCGTCTCCGGCGGCGGTGGCCGCGGGATGCGCGCCGCGCACAACGAAGTGAGCCTGCTCCAGGGATTCCACGGCGCGCGGATGGAGGCGGAGAAAGCTTTCGGGAACGCCGAGGTTTACATCGAGAAACTGATCATCAATCCACACCACATCGAGTTTCAGATTGTGGCCGACAACTATGGCAACACGGTCCACCTGGGCGAACGCGATTGCTCGATCCAGCGGCGGAACCAGAAGGTGATCGAGGAATGTCCCTCGCCGCTTCTCACGCCGGTGCTGCGCAAACGGATGGGCACGGCGGCGGTCAAGCTCGCGCAATCGGTTGGTTACACGAATGCCGGCACGATGGAATTCCTGGTCGACCAAAAAGGCGGCTACTACTTCATCGAGATGAACACCCGCATCCAGGTCGAGCACACGATCACGGAGGAAGTTTACGGATGCGATTTGGTGAAAGAGCAGATCCACATCGCGGCGGGCGACAAACTTTCACCGCACGTGGCGAAGCCGCTCGCCCGGGCCCACGCCATCCAGTGCCGCATCAATGCCGAGGATCCGGCGCGGAATTTTCAACCCTCGCCCGGGCGGATTAATTTTTACTACGCGCCCGGCGGCCGCGGGGTGCGGATCGATTCCCACGCCTACACTGGCTACACCGTTCCGCCTAACTATGACTCGATGATCGCGAAATTGGTCGTGACCGGCGCGACGCGCGAGTCGGCCATCGCGCGAATGCGGCGAGCGCTCGGAGAATATCTCATCACGGGAATCAAGACGACGATCCCGTTCCACAACGCGATCATGCGCAATGCCGATTTTCGGAACGGCAAATACGACACCGGTTTCGTCGATCGGATGATGAACTCGGAAGCGTTTGAGCTGCGGCCTTCCAACGGCCGCCTGACCGATTGAGCGCGGCGAATGCGCTCGAGCGCGCGCGACTTTACGCCATTCTCGATCTTGGTTACGTCGCGCCGGAAAAGGCGGAATCCGTGGCCGGTGATTTGATTCGGGGCGGAGCTGATTTCATCCAGTTGCGCGGAAAAAAACAAAGCCGCGAAGAGCTGGTCGACCTCGCCGCGCGATTGCATCGCCTAACGAGCAACGCGGACATTCCGCTGATCATCAACGATCATGTCGAAATCGCTCGTGACCTGCCGCTCGAGGGTTTGCACCTCGGCCAGGACGATCTTGGAATCGAATCCGCCCGCGCGATCGTTAGGCGCGATTGCTGGATCGGAAAGTCGACCCACAGCGTCTCCCAAGCGATCGCCGCCGTGGCGGAAGGGGCGGATTACATCGGCTTCGGTCCACTTTTCGCCACGCCCACCAAACCTGATTACGACCCAATCGGAACCGACGATGTCCGCCGGGTTCACGAGTTAGTGGAGCTCCCGATTTTTTGCATCGGCGGAATCAAAGCCGAGAATCTCACAACGGTTTTGGCTGCTGGCGCAAAACGAGTCGTGATCGTATCTGGCCTTCTGCAAAGTAGCGATGTGGTCGCAGCCACTCGTAAAGCCAAAACGCTGCTCTCAACTCTCAACTAAACACTCTCAACTTCTATGTCCGTTCTCGTCGTCGGCTCCATCGCACTCGATACCGTCAAAACCCCGGTTGAAGAACATGCCGATCAGCTCGGCGGTTCCGCTTCCTACGCCGCGGTCGGTGCGAGCTTTTTTGCACCGGTCAATCTCGTCGGCGTGGTCGGCGACGATTTTCCGAAGTCGGAATTCGATTTCTGGAAATCGCGCAACATCGATCCCTCGGGCGTGCAGCAGGTCGCGGGCAAAACCTTCCGTTGGTCGGGCGAGTACGCCTGGGATCTCAACACCCGGGAAACACGTTCGGTCGCGCTGAATGTCTTCGAAAATTTCCAGCCCGAGCTGCCGGAAAATTTCCGGGAGACCGAGTTCGTTCTCCTGGCCAACATCGCGCCTTCGCTTCAATCACACGTCCTCGATCAAATGCGCCGGCCGCGTTTCGTCGTCGCGGACACGATGGACCTCTGGATTGATACGACGCGGAAAGATCTCGACGCGCTCATCTCGCGGGTGGATTTGCTCATCCTGAACGACAGCGAAGCGCGGCAGATGACTAGCGACACGAGCCTGATCCGGGCGGGCCGCGCCATCCGGCGGATGGGGCCGAAATACGTCGTGGTCAAGAAGGGCGAACACGGCGCTTTGCTTTTCGGGCCGGACGATTTCTTCAGTTGCGGGGCATATCCGCTGGAAGACATCCACGACCCGACCGGGGCGGGTGACACCTTCGCGGGCGGCCTCGCCGGCTATTTGGCAGGCCGAGGCGACGGCGACGTGGATTTCGCGCTCCTGCGCCGGGCGGTGATTTATGGAAGTGTGCTGGCCAGTTTTAACGTCGAGGCGTTCAGTCTCGAGCGGCTGCGCAGCCTAACGACCGAGGAAATCGACGAGCGCTACGAAATGTTTCGGCTCATGAGCCAGTTCGAAGTGCTGCCCTAACTTGTCGCGACAGAATTTTTTCCGTGGAGCACAGGCCGCTGGCCTGTCGTTCGGTGCAGCTGGCGCCGAACATGGAGTGGACGATGCCGTCAGATGCGGGTCCGAGGTGTGTGTTGCGCTGCCCGCAAATTGCATCCGGCGAGCCGCCGGATGCGACAGGCCAGCGGCCTGTGCGCCCCGGAGTTTGATGCGACGCGTGCCCATCTTTCGTGTTTGCCTTTCCCGGCGCTGCGCTCCTATTGAAGGCGAATGGGAAAACTGCAGCTCGGGGTCAACGTCGATCACATCGCCACGCTTCGGCAGACGCGTTACGCGACGACGCCGGATTCGAAAAACGCCGAGCCCGATCCCGTAGTAGCGGCGAGCATCTGCGAGCGGGCCGGGGCGAGTGGCATCACGGCGCATCTCCGCGCCGATCGCCGGCATATGCAGGACCGCGACCTCGAGCGGCTGCGGGCCAACATCATGACGAAGCTCAATCTCGAGATGGGCAACGCGCCGGAGATTGTCGATTTCGCACTTCGCTTGCAACCAGATGAAGTCTGCCTCGTGCCGGAAAATCGAGCCGAGATCACGACCGAAGGCGGTCTCGATCTCGTTAGGCACGAACGCGAGCTGGCGCCGACCATGAAGCGGCTGCACGCGGCCGGAATTCGCGTCAGTTTGTTCATCGATCCGGAGCCCGAGCAGGTGGATGTCGCGGTGCGGTTGGCGACCGACATGATTGAATTACATACCGGCGCGCTGGCCAACGCCTTCACCGAAAAAGTCGAACAACAGGAACTCGAGCGATTGCAGGTCGCGGCCATGCGCGCCTCCAACTTCGGCCTGCAGGTGAACGCGGGCCACGGGATCAACTACCGGAATATTTCTCTCATTCATCAGATCCCGAATCTGGTGGAGTTGAATATCGGCCATTCCATCGTCGCGCGGGCGATCTGGGTCGGGCTCGAAACGGCGGTGAGCGAAATGCTCGCCTTGATGCAAAACTACCGGGGATGAGAATTATCGGCATTGGCATCGACCTGGTTGATTGCGCGCGGATCGAAAGTTCGATCGAACGCTTCGGCGACCGGTTCTTGAATCGTGTCTTCACCGCGGGCGAGATTGCCTATTCCAGCTCGATGAAATTCCCGGCGCGCCATTTTGCGGCGCGGTTCGCGGCCAAGGAAGCGCTTTCCAAAGCCTTCGGAACCGGCATCGGGAAATCGATGGGCTGGCGCGATCTCGACGTGCAGAAAAAGGAGAGCGGCGAACCGTTTGTCGTCCTGAGTGGAGGGGCGGAGAAGATGGCTAACGAACGCGAAGTCGCTCACATCTGGATCAGTCTCAGCCACACGGAAAATAGCGGGATGGCCACGATTATTCTCGAAGCGCACGACCGATGAGTCGCGGCCGTGGCACATTAGGGCGCTGGCTCTGCCTAACGATCGCGGCTTTTTGTATCCTGGCCCCGCTGCAAACCTTCGCTCAGGCCACGCCCGCTCCGGAATCGGCGGAGTCACTCTCTGCCGAACACGCCGCGGGAGAGCGGAGCAAAATGTATCAGGCCGGTCTGGCTTACAGCCGCTGGCTGGACCGTGTTGCGCAGAAAAGCGGCCGCGAATTCTTGCAACGCCCGGTGTTAGACCATATCACCTGGATGCGGCTCCTGGCCTGCGTGGCTTCGCTCGTTCTGATCGCGGCCCTGACCGGCATCTTCCTCCGAGTCGTTAGGCGCCGCGCCGGCGTGATCGAGTCAAACGAACCGCAATCCTGGCTCGCCCTGGCTGCGGCTGCGATTCGCAAACCGCTCGCGCTGCTCGTTTGGCTGATTGGCGGATTTCTCGCCTTCATGCCGATCGTTGCCGGGATTTCCTCGCGACCGAGCGGGCTTTTTTTTACGAACGCGCTGACCGCAATCCTTTACGCCGGCCGCGTGATCGCGGTGCTCTGGCTCATCTTCCAGGCGATCCGCGCGATTGAGAAACGGATGCGCCATTGGGCGCAGCAGACCGGGAGCGTTTTGAACAATGTCATCGTGCCGGTCGCGGGGCAGACGCTGCGCCTGGCGGTGCCCTTGCTGGCCGTCATTCTCCTGCTGCCGTTGCTCGATTTGCCGGCGAAGTGGACCTGGATCACGCAGAAGGGTTTCGGGATTTTGCTTATCGTTAGCCTGGCGTTTCTCATCATTCGCGGAGTGCGCGCCGTCCAGATCGCGCTCCTGCGCGAGCATCGGCTCGACGTCCCGGACAACTACACCGCGCGGCGCATTTACACCCAGGTGTCGGTTATCCGCAAAATCGTCATCTCGGTCGTGATCATCATCGGTGTCGGCTCGATTCTGATGATGTTCGACGCGGTCCGGCAACTCGGGACGAGCATTCTCGCCTCCGCTGGGATCGCTGGAATCATCCTCGGCTTCGCCGCGCAGAAGACGTTAGGCAATCTTCTCGCCGGAATTCAAATCGCGCTTAGTCAGCCGATCCTGATCGACGATGTGGTGGTCGTGGAAGGCGAGTTTGGCCGGATCGAAGACATCACGCTCACTTTCGTTAGCGTGCGCACCTGGGACCTGCGGCGTTTGATCGTGCCGATCACTTACTTCATCGAGAAACCGTTCCAAAATTGGAGCCGCGAGTCGGATGAAATTCTCGGGACAATCTTTCTTTATCTCGATTACCAGGTGCCCTTCGGCGAGTTGCGTGAGGAACTAAAACGGTTGGTCGAGAACAACGAGAACTGGGATCGCCAGGTCTGCAAATTGCAGGTCACCGAGACGAAGCCGTATACGGTAGAAGTGCGCGCGCTGGTCAGCAGCCAGAACGCGAGCAAGAATTTCGATCTCCGCTGCGAGGTGCGGGAAGGGCTGATTGAATTTCTGCGCGGGCGTTACCCGGAAAGCCTGCCGCATCTGCGCATGACTTTGCAGCGATTTGATGAATCGGTCGCCGCGCCGGATGCACCCCACGCCGCAGCGGTGGAAGGCCGCGAGCACGAGAGCGGTCTCTCCGCGCCTGGGCTAAAGCCGGAATGTCCCGATGGACCTGCTCGTTGAGATCGACGTCACCTGCCCGCACTGCGGCGAAATTTTCCCGTTGCAGGTCGACACTTCGCAGGGTGACCAGACGATGATTGAGGACTGCAGCGTCTGTTGTCGTCCGATTACGCTAGAGTTGGAATGCCGGCCGGGCGAAGTGCGGAGCGTGCGTGAGGGAGATTGAACACCTTGCGTGCACGAGAGGAAAATCGTACAAGGGAAGCATGTTCCAGAAGGACGCGATCGTGCGACTCCTGCGCGATAACGACCCGGCGACGGTCGCCCTGCTCAAGGAGCAGTTGATCGAATCCGGGAGCGATGGAATTGCCGCCTTGCGCGATCTCCTCGCGCTCGATGACCAAGCCGTCACGAGTCACGTCCGCGAAGTGCTCGAAAAAATCGAGACCGATGAAGCACACGACGACATGCTCCTCTGCGCGCACCTATTTCCCGAGCACGGCGACATCGAAGCGGTCTGGTGGCTCCTGACCTTGTGCTTTGAACCGGACGCGCCGGTCGCCAAACTGCGCCGCAAGCTCGATGCCTGGGGACGACGACTGCGGATGCTTGTGGCCAAGGCGACTTCAAACCGCGAACGGCTCCAGACCTTGACCACTTTCATGGCGGAAGACCTCGGCTTTCGCGGCAATGCCGAGGAATATTACGACCCGAAAAATTCGCTCCTCAGCGATGTGATCGAGACCCGTCTCGGCATCCCGATTTCGCTCGCGATGCTTTATGTCATCATCGGCCGTCGGGCCAATATGCACATCGACGGAATCAATCTCCCGGGGCATTTCATCGCGCGTTACGAGCGGATTTTGTTTGATCCGTTTCACCAGGGGAGAATCCTTTCGCGGCCCGACTGCGAGGCGATTCTCGCCCGGCAACGGCTCAAGACGCAGTCGAGTTATTTCGCGCCAGCCTCGCCGCGCCTGGTGCTGATGCGGATGCTGGCGAACCTGCTTTTCATTTTCGAGCGTTCCGGTGAGCGGCAAAAACACACGCTCGTCATGAGCTGGCTAAAGGCGCTCGACCGCGAATCCCGGGTGACATAGCGGGTCAGAAGTCTTCTCGAGAGAGGAGCTCTTCGAGCGCGCGTTGCCGTTCTCGCTCTTGTCGCGCGCGCGCTGCGAATTTGCGGTTTGGCCGCATTTTCTTGTCGCACCTTGGCGGCGCGAGTTTCCGCCCGGCGGCCTCGAGTGCATGGACGGCTGCTCCGCGGAGAGACGCTTCCTGGTCGGCGCAAACATCGAGATTTCTACCTAACGAATCGGCGAGAATCTGGAGCGAGGCCGGCGATTGCAGGATGCCGCCGGAAACGAGGATCCGTTTCGCCCGCCCGATCGAGGTTTCCAACTGGATGAGAATCTCCGCCAGGCGATGGCAGACGGCGGCGGTGGCCGCGTGCAGCAGATCCGCTGCGGTCGTGGCCTGGGTAAGGCCGTGGATCACGCCGTCGAGATGTTCCGGCCAGGTCGGGGCGCGCTCGCTGGCCCAAAACGGAAGGATCGTTAGGCCGGATTGAGCGGCGCTCGACTGGCGCAGAATCTTCTCGAGCCTGCGCCCGTCGTTAGGCAAACGGAGCTCACGCAGACACCAGGCGCGCAGGTTGCCGGCGTTGCTGACCGCGCCGCCGAGGAGCACGCGCCGATCGTCCACCACAAAACGGAAGAGACCGAAGGGCAAGGGCGCGTCGTTAGGCGGGATGGTGCGGACGGCCGCACTCGTTCCAACGTTGATCGCGACCACGCCTTTGCCAATCGCTCCGGAGCCAAGATTGCTGGCCGCGCCGTCGCCAATAGCGGGATAAACGGTCCGGTCATCCTGCTCCATTGCGTCAGACAGGGGATTGAGTTGCGCGTTCGTTAGGCCGCAAGCCTCCAGCAATTCTTTGTCCCAATCACGGCTTGCCGTATTGTAGAGACCCGTCCCGCTGGCCATCGATGGGCTGCAGGCGCGGACCGCGAAAATTTCCTCGAAAATCCATTCCGCCGGCGAAACCCAGCGAGCGACCCGGCGAAAAAGGTGCGGCTGAGTCCGGCGCAGCCAAAGCAGCTTGGCCGGCCAGAAGGAGGCGCGCAGCATGCAACCGGTTCGTTGCTGGATCTCCCGCTCGTCGAATCTTTCCCGCAGCCGGGCCGCGTCGTCGGCGCAACGCGCGTCGGCCCAGATAAAAATGGGAGTGAGCGGCTTCCCGGCGCGATCGAGCCCGAGCAAACTGTGCCAAAAGCCGGAGCCTCCCACGAGGGCTATGTCTCTTTTCGTTAGGCCGCGGGTCTGTTGAAGACATTTCCGCGTGGCGCGGAGCAGGATCTGCGGATCGAGCTCCGCGCCATGCCCGGCCGAATGGCGCACCTGATAAACCTGGTGGGCACTGGAACGGGGCACGCGCCGCGCTTCCTGATCGAAGAGCGCGGTTCGGACAGACGAGGTGCCGAGGTCGATGCCCAGAACGACTGGCTCGGTGGCGCGGAGAGGCATGGGCTAAACTAAATCGGGTTGAGCTTGAAGTTTAAGCTTTAAGTCGCCCGCGACCGACTCGAAAATCCTTTCCCGCTCGCTCATGTATAAAAAGATCCTCGTTGCGCTCGACAACAGTCCTACCGATCGGGCGATGTTTCCGCACATCACCGAGCTGGCGAAGTTGCATCATTCGAAGTTGCTCCTCGTGCATGTGGCCGACGGCTGGGCGGCGCGGAACTACAATCGCTTCGAGCTGGCCGATTCCGAGGAAATGAAAGCGGATCGTGATTATCTCGACCAAATGACAACTGATCTCAGCGCGCAGGGACTCGAGGTCCAGGCGCAACTCGAACTGGGAGATCCCGCGACCGGAATTTTGAAAATCGCGGAGAGGGAGAAATGCGATTTGATTGCGATGACGACGCACGGCCATCGCTTCTTGAAGGATCTGATCTACGGGAGCACGATCACCCAGGTGCGCCACCAGGCGAAGGTTCCGGTTTTGCTGGTCAACGCCGCGAGATAGCGGCCCGCCGCGCTCTCAGGTTCCGAATCAAAGCAATGAAGGCACTTTTTCTGACGAACGAATATCCGCCGCACATCTACGGCGGCGCCGGGGTGCACGTCGATTACCTGTCGCGCGAGCTGGCGAAACTGATGCAGGTCGAAGTGCGATGTTTTGGGGACCAGCAATCGTTAGGCACCAATCCCGAGGTGCGCGGTTTCGAGTTGTCGACGGATGATTACACTTGCCCGAAGCCGTTGCGTTCGGTTTTCGGCGCGGTCCAACGTTGTCTTGATTTCAACACCGAGAACATCATGGCCGACCTCGTGCATTGCCATACTTGGTACAGCCATTTTGGCGGGATCCTGGCGAAGTTGAACTACGGGATTCCGCTCGTCATCACGGTTCATTCGCTCGAACCGCTGCGCCCATGGAAGCGCGAACAACTCGGCGGCGGTTACGACTTCACGGTCTGGCTGGAGAGGACGGCGATGGAAATGGCCGATGCGGTCATCGCGGTCTCGAACGGAACGAAGGCTGATGTGGAACGTCTTTTCCAGGTCAGACCGGAGCGGTTGCACGTCATCTATAACGGGATCGATCTCGACGAATATCGACCGACCGAGAAGACCGATGCGCTGGTGAGGTACCGGATCGATCCGAAACGCCCCTATCTTCTTTTCGTCGGGCGGATTACCCGGCAGAAGGGAATCATCCATCTCGCGCGCGCCATCCCGCATATGGATCCGGGTTTCCAGATCGTCCTCTGCGCGGGCGCGCCCGATACGCCGGAGATTGCGGCGGAAATGAAGGCGGCGGTGAGCGAGGCGCAGGGAAAACGAAGCGACATCATCTGGATCGAGCAGATGGTCGACAAGAAAACGGTGCATCAACTGTATGCGGGTGCGGCCGTGTTTTGTTGTCCGTCGATTTACGAACCGTTCGGGATCATCAACCTCGAGGCGATGGCTTGTGAAACGGCAGTCGTGGCGAGCGCGGTCGGGGGAATCAAGGAAGTAGTCGTGGATGGCGAAACCGGATTCCTCGTTCCGGTCGAGCAGATGACGGAAAGCCCGTTTGAGCCGACGAACCCGGAGAAATTCGAGCGTGATCTGGCGACGCGGATCAACCAACTGATGGCGGACCCGGAGTTGCAGAAGAAGTTCGGGCGCGCTGGACGGAAGCGGGCGGAGGAGAAGTTCGGCTGGGATGCGATCGCGCAGGAAACCAAGCGGCTTTACGAGTCGCTGGTGAAGAAATCATAGAGACACATTGCCCAAGCGTTAGCTACCCAGAATGGCCGGAACGTGTATGGTTAGGCAATGTTTGTCGATCGGATCAAGATCTTCGCCAAGGCGGGAGACGGAGGACGCGGCTGCGTCAGCTTCCGGCGCGAGAAGTTTGTCCCGCGCGGCGGTCCGGATGGTGGCGATGGCGGCAAGGGTGGCGATGTCATCCTGCGCGCCGACGAACATACCGACAACCTAGCGAGCCTTTTCTACGAGCCGCTGATCAAGGCGAAAAAGGGTACTCACGGAATGGGCAAACAGATGCACGGACGCGGTGCGCAGGACAAGATTGTGATGGTCCCGGTCGGGACCGTCGTGCACCGGATGAATTCGTTAGGCGACCCGACCGCCTTCACCGATTCGGCGGAACCGATCACGCCGGCTCCCGAGACTGAAGCGGACGGAACCCTCGAACAAATCGCGGATCTGGCTCACCCTGACGATGAGTTTATCCTCTGCCACGGCGGAAAGGGCGGGAAGGGGAATGTGCATTTCAAAAGCGCGCGCAACCGTGCCCCGCGCGAATACACGGAAGGCGAGGAGGGCGAGGAAGGCCATTTCATTCTCGAGCTGCGCACGATCGCGGACGCGGGGTTGGTGGGTTATCCGAATGCCGGGAAGTCGACGCTGTTGCGGCGAATTTCAGCCGCGCATCCGAAGGTCGCGCCGTATCCGTTCACGACTTTGCACCCGATGATCGGGGTGGTGGAATTCGATGATTACCGCCGCGCGACCGTGGCCGACATCCCAGGGCTGATTGAAGGAGCGCACGAAAATCTCGGGCTCGGGCACGCGTTTCTGCGCCACATCACACGCTGCCGGCTGCTGCTCTTTGTCCTCGACATGGCCGGAAGCGAGGGGCGGAACCCGATCGAGGATTTGCAGCATCTCCGGCGCGAGATCGATCTCTACGATCCTCGACTTTCACTTCGGCCGTGGTGGATTGTGGCGAACAAGATGGATTTGCCCGAAGCGGAGGAAAATCTGACTGCGATGCGCCAACGATTTCCCGATCGTGAGATCGTGCCGGTTTCGGCGAAGGAAAAAGTGGGGATTGAAGAACTCAAAAGCGCTCTCGATCGGCGGCTGCGTGAACCGGTCTTCGAGCCAGTTAATGCTCCAGTTTCTTCGTATGCTGGGGTCGTAAGTAGCACGAAAAGCGATTACAATTAGACAAGCGAACCGAATGCGTTATCAGTTCACGACTTTCTGGCGCAACCACCCGGGTGTTCCCCATTAATTATGTCCAAATTGGTCGTCGCAAGTTACTGCACAACATTCCTTAAGTCGGAGATGCTGCACATCTACCGGCAGGTGACCGGTCTGCGCGACGTGCAGACCTTCGTCATGACGAAGAAAATGCAGAATACCGAGCGGTTTCCGTTCGACGACATCGAGGTCATTCCAGCGCCGCGCCCTAATCCCTTTCGCCACGGCTGGTTGAAATTTGTCGAACGCCAGCCGCCGATCGTTTATCGCGGCGAGTACCAGCTGCTCGCGAATCTTCTGGAGCGCCGCGGTGCCGATTTGATGCACATCTACTTCGGCCACACCGGCGTGCACCTGCTCCCCTTTATTCAATGCTGGGCCAAGCCGTGCATCGTCTCATTTCATGGCGCCGACGTCATGCTGAAGGCGGAGAGCCCCGACTACGCGTCGAAGTTGCGCAAGGTTTTCCAGTCCGTTCCGGTCGTCCTGGCGCGCTCGCGTTCGCTCGAGCAGCGGCTCATTCGCCTGGGCTGCCCGGCGGAGAAGATCCGGATCAACCGCACGGGGATTCCGCTGGCCCAATTTCCCGTCGTGCGCCGGGAGGCGCCAATCAACGGACAATGGCGATTTCTCCAGGCCTGCCGCCTGATTCCGAAAAAAGGCCTAACGACTTGCTTGCGCGCCTTCGCTCTTTTCCATCGGGAGAATCCCGGTGCGGAGTTGCTCATCGCGGGGAAGGGCCCGCTGCAACCGTTGCTCGAGGCGCTCGCCGCGCAGTTGGGTGTGAGCGAGCATGTTCATTTTACCGGATTCCTTTCCCAGAAGGATCTGCTCGCCCTGTATCACACTTGCCACGTGTTTCTGCATCCGAGCGAGATGCCGGCGGATGAGAACCAGGAAGGAATTCCCAATTCGATCCTCGAAGCGATGGCGACCGGTATGCCCGTACTCGCGACTCGGCATGGGGGAATCCCAGAGGCGGTCGAGGAAGGGCGCTGCGGAGCGCTGGTGGCTGAGCGGGATTACCAGGCACTGGCGGCTGAGATGACAAAAATTACTCGCGCGCCGTACTCGTTTGCAGAGATGGGTGTGCTGGCGAGCGAATCGGTCGCCGCGAGTTTCGAGCAGAGCTCGCACATCACGCAATTAGAAGCGCACTACCGCGAAGCGCGGGAGATTGCGCAGGAAGTCGAAGCGCGTCTGCCGGCCCAGGCACCCGTCGTGGTGCCGCCCTTTCAGCAGGAACATGTCCCGGTGAAATAGGCGGCGGGGGCCGCTTTTTTCGCTGCGATTTTCCCGCGGAAAAAAACTCGGGAAAGTTCCTTGTCAGCGTTGGCAAAATGCTCTTCTGTATGCGCGACGTGAGCGGCCTAACGGCGCACGCTTGTTCCTTGTCGGAGCATGTCGCGCCAAACCGGTCCCGGTAGAGCCGCTTTCCGAACCCACGCATGGTCCATCGTTATATTCGTTTATTGCCGCTGTTGCTGGGCGTTTTTCTCGCCTTCGGCAGTCTTGCGCCTGTCGCCAGCGCGGCGGAGCCGGCACCCGCGTCCGAGGGCGCGGCGGATCATCACGAAGCCCTTTCGCTGAAGGCCACGCCGCTTTTCACGATTGGGAAATTCACCGTCACCAACTCGATGATTGTGACCTGGGTGGTGGCGGCCGGGATTATCATTTTTGCGCAGCTCGCGACCCGCGACATCAAGCCTGTGCCGACTGGAATTCAGAATTTCTGGGAATGGATGGTGGAAGGACTCTACAACTTCCTCGAGAGCGTGATCGGCTCCCATTTGGTGCGCAAAACGTTCTGGTTTTTCGCCACCATCTTTATCTTCATTTTATTCCTGAACTGGTTCGGATTGATCCCGGGCGTCGGGACGATCGGCTGGGGACATCACGACCCGATCACGAACGCGTTCCACATTGATCGCCCGCTCCTCCGCGGCGCCAACGCCGATCTCAATCTGACTGGCGCGATGGCGATTGTTTTCTTTGCGCTCTGGATTTTCTGGGCCTTTCAGGAGAACGGCGCCGGCGGATTCATTCTCCATTTGTTCGGACCGAAAGGCGATTCCAAGGGCGTCCTGAAGATCCTCATGATTGTCGTCTTTTTCATGGTCGGCTGGCTGGAAATCGTCTCGATCTTGTTCCGGCCGATTTCGCTCAGTTTTCGACTTTACGGGAACGTCTATGCCGGTGAGAACATGCTCGAGGCGATGGCGCACATCGTCCCGGCGCTGTCGTGGCTCATCCCGATCCCGTTTTACTTTATGGAACTGCTGGTGGGCGTGGTGCAGGCGCTGGTCTTCATGTTATTGACCGCGGTCTTCACGCTCCTGATCGCTCACCACGAACCGGCGCAGGGCGCACACCATTAAGAAATTTTCGGCGATCGTTGCGGCTGGACCACGGCGACGCTGAAGCAAACCAACTAAACAGAAAAATATGATATTACCATTACTCGCAGAGATGAGCGGAAGCATTCACGTCGGCCTTGCGGCCCTCGGCGCGGCGATCGGCGTGGGATTGATCGGCATGGGCGCGGCCTCCGCCGTCGGTCGCAATCCTGGCGCAGCGACCCCGATCCTGGTGCAGGCGATTCTCGCGATCGCTTTCGCGGAAGCGATCGTGTTCTACGCTCTTTTCCTCGTCAAATAAGTTGCGGCGTGCCTGAGCCCCCGGCTTGGGCCGCCAATTGAACGCATGAACATCACACTCCTCGCCGCCGCCGGCGGATTGGGCGATCTGGTCACCGAGACGGGACAAGCTTTTGGTTTCGACCTGAAGATTTTCCTCTCGCAGGTGGTCAGCTTCATCATTGTTGCAGTGCTTCTGCGGCTCTTCGCTTACAAGCCGATCCTGGCCGTCCTCGAAGAGCGCCGGCAGCGGATTGCGGAAGGACTTCTTAATGCCGAGAAGATCAAGCAGCAACTCGCTGAAGCCGAGCAGCGCTACCAGGAAATCCTGGCCAAGGGCAACAGCGAGGCGCAAAAGATGATCGACGAAGCCCGGGCCAGCGCTGGCGTCATCGCCGAACGCAAACAGCAGGAAGCGATCGCGGCCGCCGAGCAGATCATGGCCAAGGCGCGGGAAGCGAGTGCCCTCGAGCACGAGCGCACCATGAGTCAGCTCAAGCGCGAGCTTGGCCGGCTCGTCATCGACACCACGGCGAAAGTGACCGGCAAGGTCCTGACTCCGGACGATCAGCGGCGTTTGCAGGAAGAAGCCAGCCGCCAGGTCGCATCCTAACGAGGAAGCAGAAGCGTGAAGATCAGCAAAGACATTCGCCAACTCTCACGCAACCTCGTGCGCGACAGCTACGTCAACGGCGCGCTCGATCGCGAGAGAATCAACGCGATCGGCCGTGCCATTACCGAGAAGAAGCCGCGCGATTACGCGCAGCTTCTCAAAAACTACCATCGTCTCCTCCGGCTGGAACTGGATAAGAAAAAGGTCACGATCGACTCCGCCTCTGAGCTAGATGCGGAAGCGGGCCGCCAGATTGTCTCCGGCCTGGAAAAAACCTACGGTGCGGGCCTAACGACTAATTTTGTCGTCAATCCGGCCCTTCTCGGCGGCGTGCGCGTCCGGGTCGGGAGCGATGTCTGGGACAGCAGCGTCCGCAACCGGCTCGATCGCCTGCGGCAGAAACTTTAACCTAACGAAAAATCATGAGCAGCATTCTGGAAGAGATCGAAACGCAAATCGCGGGGCTGAAAACCTCGACTACCAAAAGCAATATCGGTGTTGTCCGTGAGGCGGGCGACGGCGTCGCCCGAGTCGAGGGCCTGAGCGAAGTGATGTTGAACGAAATGATCGAATTCCCCAGCGGCGACTTCGGTCTCGCGCTCAACCTCGAAGAGACCGAGGTCGGCGTTATTCTTCTTGGCGATCCGACGAAAGTTTCGGAAGGCGACGAGGTCAAAACTACCGGACGACTGCTCCAGGTGCCGGTTGGTAAGGCGTTGTTAGGTCGAGTGGTAAACACGCTCGGTCAGCCAGTCGACAACAAGGGGCCGATCAACACGGATACTTTTTATCCGGTCGAGAAAATCGCGCCCGGCATCATCAAGCGTCGTAGCGTCAACCAGCCGGTCCAAACCGGCATCATGGCGATTGACGCGATGGTCCCGATCGGTCGTGGCCAGCGCGAGTTGATCATCGGCGATCGTGCGACCGGCAAGTCAACGATTGCGGTCGACACTATCATCGCCCAGGCGCGCTTGAACCAGGCGGCGGAGAAGGGCCAGCTCAAGGACTATCGGCCGCTTTATTCCATCTACGTCGCGATCGGCCAGAAGAATTCCAACGTCGCGCGAACCCTCGCGGTCTTGGAGAAAAACGGCGCGATGCCATATACCACGATCATTTCCGCGCCCGCCTCCGAGAGCGCGACCAACCAGTATCTCGCGCCGTTTGCCGGCGCCGCGATGGGTGAGTGGTTCATGGATAACGGGATGGATGCGCTCATCATTTATGACGATCTTTCCAAACACGCCGTGGCTTATCGTCAGGTTTCGCTCGTTCTGAAACGGCCATCCGGTCGCGAAGCTTATCCGGGCGACGTTTTCTATCTCCACTCGCGCCTCCTCGAGCGCAGCGCGCGCGTCACAGAAGAAGCCGGCGGCGGTTCGTTGACGGCGTTGCCGATCATCGAGACGCAGGCGGGCGACGTCTCGGCCTATATTCCGACAAATGTGATCTCGATTACCGACGGGCAGATTTATCTCGAGACAGATCTTTTCTTTCAGGGCATCCGGCCGGCGATCTCGGTCGGTCTTTCGGTCAGCCGTGTCGGTTCCGCTGCGCAGATCAAGGCGATCAAGCAAGTGGCCGGCAAGATTAAGCTCGATCTCGCGCAGTTCCGCGAACTGGCGGCTTTCGCGCAGTTCGGATCGGATCTCGATGCCGCCACCAAGGCGCGCCTCGATCGCGGTCAGCGGATTGTCGAACTGTTCAAGCAGATCCAATACAACCCGATCCCGGTCGAAGAACAGGTCGCGGTGCTGTGGGCGATGCAAAATGGTTATCTCGATCCGGTGCCGGTGGACCGGGTGAAGGAATTTCAGACGAAGTTGCAGGATTATCTGCAGACGCGGAAGGAAAGCGTCCTCGCTTCCATCCGGACAAAGAAGGCGATCGACAAGGATCTCGAAGTCGAATTGACGACGGCGCTGAACGATTTCAAGACGACCTGGCAATAACGGCCTAACGACATGGCGAATACACAGGACATCCGGCGCCGGATCAAATCGATCCGCAACACCGCGCAGATTACGAAGGCGATGCAGATGGTCGCCGCCTCGAAAATGCGCAAGGCGCAGCAGCATGCGCTGGCCGGACGTCCCTATTCGGAGTTGATGAACCGCGTGCTCGTCTCGCTCAAGAGCCGGACCGATCCGCTGCTCCATCCGCTCCTCCAGATTCGCCCGACCAACAAGGAGTTGGTGCTCATCATCAGCACCGATAAGGGGCTGGCCGGCGCCTTGAACACCAACATCATGCGCGAAGCGGCCGCCTTTGATACGGCGAAGACGGTTTACGTGACGGCGGGGCGCAAGGCGCGCCAATTCGTCGCCCGGACAAAACGCGAACTGCTGGCGGATTTCGAGCTTAAGGATTCGCCCACAATCCTGGAAACGAAAGCGCTCTCCAAGTTTTGCGTGGAGAAGTTTCTCAGCGGCGACGTCGACAAAGTGACCGTTCTCTACACCCACTTCGTCAACACGATCAATCAAAAGCCCGTCGCGCAGACGCTTTTGCCGATTGATCGGTTTGCCTTCAGCGCGAAGTCGATCGGCGACCAGTCGGAAGGGGCTCAAGCGGATCCAATGTTGGAATATACGTTTGAACCGAGCCCTCATGCGGTCCTTGATTTCATGCTGCCCTATTACGTGCAGTATCAGGTTTTCCAGATGGTCCTCGACGCGCGCGCCTCGGAGCACAGCGCCCGTATGGTCGCGATGAAAAACGCGACCGACAACGCGAACCAATTCATCAAGGATCTTACCCTCGAGTACAACAAGATGCGGCAGGCGAGCATCACGACCGAACTGCTCGAGATCGCGACGGCCCAGATGGCAGTCGGCGGCTAATCTCGTCGCTCGCGCGCAAAAAAGTAACGGCCGCCCCCTCGCGAGGACGGCCGCCAAGCCAAAGTCAGGTTGTGATTAGTGTGCGCCCGGGGAGCCAGCGCGGAGCTGCGCGATTCGCCGCCGCCGCAAAATCTGGGTGATGGCGATCGCCACAATCAAGCCCACGATCGGGAAAAGCGCACTCATCTCGGGAACCGCCGAAAGTGTCGCCTGGAACGCGACCGGGAGGACACCTCCGTTGATCGCGCCAATCGAGATATAACCGTAGTTCGCAAAATCAGCGATGCTGATGAAGCTCAGATTCGATGAACTGGTATAAGTTCCGCCGATCTGCTGTCCCGGATCTCCGAGAGCGGAAGAACCCCAGATGACGAACGAGTCGCTGTTGTAAACGTTTCCGATCTGGAGCTTCCCATCGGTGAAGCCCTGTGCCAGAAGGGAAGTGACGTCGATCTGGATGAAGCTGGTCGGGTACCATCCGTTTCCTTGCAGTTGATGGTCGGAGGTGGATGTGATGCCGAGCCCCGGCAGATCTGCACCGGTCGTCTTGTAGTAAAGTCCAAGCGGCGTATTCGGCCAGCCCACCGTGTATCCACTGGCGGTGATGCTGTAGCCGGAGGAAGTAAAAGTTTGGCTGGTGGTACCGACCGCGCCCTCGGTGCTGTTAGGATTGAGGCTCCAAGTGACGACCGTCGCCCAGGCGGAGGTGGCGGCGAAGACACAGAGAAACGAAAGGAGAGCGAGAGTTCTCCTGCGGCGGTGGATCGTGGGTTTTTTCATGGGGATTTTTGCTAAGACGTTTCTATTTTGATTCGGCGCTCGATAGCAAGGTTTTTCTGCTTACGAGGGTCTCTTTTTTGTCATAAATGAGACTCAGGGTCAATAATATTCTAATGGCCACTATTTTTTACTTGTTTAACCATATAAACTAGAATTCTCTCTGAAACAGGCCGTTTGCCCGTCTAGTTTCATCAGTTTCAGCCACAAAATTTGAAAACATTTGCACCGTGGCACGGCTTTCGCTTGCCGATGCCAAAGTGGTTGGAATCTTTAGAGGAGCAGGGCTTGCCGGCCCCGCCCAGGGTTTTGCGCGAGGCCTTCGCAACGGAATTCCAGACTCGTGGAATTCGCCGGGCCAAACCTCAATCGATGGTTGCGAAAATGCGCGCAGTGGCGGTCTCGAGGAAAAAAGGAAACGGCCGCCTCCCTTGATGGAGGACAGCCGCGTCCACCCTAACCTACCAATGAACGGACGAATTAGCGCTTGGAGATTTCGATTGCTTCCATTTGCATGCTGCGACGCCGGCGGAGGAAGTGAGTGAGGGCAACGGCCGCGAGCAGGCTCAGGATGGGATAGAGCGCGGCGATCTCCGGCACCGGGGTCAGCGTCATCGTAAAGTTAATCCCGTCATTGAAAAAATGGCAGTCGGGATCGAGCCCGAAAGCGAGGTCGCTGTTGTTCGCGATGTAGGAGGCAAGCGTCTGGAGCTGGGAGGCGGTGAAATTATACGTGTAATTCACCCCGGTGGTCGTGAAGCTTTTGTCGGCGAGGAAGGTGTCGGCCGTCCCTGCCTTGACCAGCCAATTCGGATCGTTGTGGTAGCGGGTGCTGATGAAGTCGTCTGTCAGATCCGTCACCGGAACGCCGTTTGTCGGATCGTCCACAAAGGACGCGACGCCGGGATTGATCGCCGTGTCCAAGAAGTGGAGGTGGAGGACGTTGGGATTGGTGTCCCAGTTGGAGATATTGGTGAACGAAAGAGTGGCGCCGGTGATGGCCATGCCGTTCAGATTGATGTTGTCGAGGCGCCAGGTGTAAGCCAAGTGGTGATCGAGATCGTTCATATCCGCCGGATTGGGCTGAAAGCTGAGCGTGGTCACGGTCGCTTGCGCGGCAGCTGCCAGGCAGAGGCAGGCGAGAAAGGCGCCGGCGAATGTACGGGCTCGACCGAGATTCATGAAGGAAACGGCTGCCCGAGCGGGAGCGGAATCACTGGGATTAGCGGAGCGGAAAATCCAATTAAGCTTCATGAAATCCATAATTCTCATAATTGACTCGCAAGAGCTAGAATTATTTTCATGCCAACTAGAATTTTCATAACAATTATTCTGTAGTTTTCTTTCCCGGGCGGTTTTCGCCCTCGGAGGAGCCCCCCGCACAAGGCCCGTAGAGAGAAACAGGCGCCGTTTGGGCACGAGCATTGCTCTACTACTGCTGATCCTATGTATTCTGTCCCGAAAAATGCGCCGGCCACGAAAAAGGTCTTTCAACGCGCCTTTACGCTCGTCGAAGTGATGATCGCCACCGCCGTTCTTGGCGTGCTCGCTGGAAGTGCCATCTGGGCGCTCGCCCAGGCAAACAACTACGCCTCGATCGCCCGCCTCTACACCGGCGCGGAGACTGCGGCGCAAAACCAAATTGACGTCATTATGACGGATGGGCCGTTCAATCCCCAATACACGCCTCCGCAGGTCCCCGCTTGCCTCGCGGTGGGCGTCAGCGCACCGCAGACGGTGACCGTTTACACTGAACCCGCTGGGGCCAATGGCAATGCCCACACTATCACCGGCCAGATGGTCACAACCGTCACCAAGATCACCGTCATGGCCAAAAGCACGATCCCGCTCGACCTCTATTCCGCCACCGTGGTCGTCACCTACACCTATCGCAGCAAGAACTACCGCGTACAGCTAAACGCCCTCCGCGGTTCCGACGTATGATCCACTTACGCGCTCGATCACACCAGGGCTCGACCCTCGTGGAGATGATCGTCACGGTCGCCATTCTGACCATTGTCGGCTTAATGGTTTTCCTCGTCTTGAACTCCGGGATGGTCCTCTACGCGAAGAACACCGCCGTCAATTCCGCCCACCAACAGGCCCGGGCCGGCGTCGACCAGATGCTCACCAATCTCCACAGCTCCGTCTCCATCCCGCAGCTCACCGACGCCAACCTCAATCCCGTCTCCGAGGTCGACTCGAACGGCCAGCCGGTCCCGGCCGCCGGAATTTCCATCCAGACCTTCAACGCCGGGCCGTTTCCTGTCGTCCTCGACGCCAGCGCGACTTCCACTTCCATCCTCCTCCAATGCGGCAGCTACGTTCCGCCCGCCAATGCCCGTCTCAACATTCCTTCGCACAATATTGAGTTGGACATCGTCTCCTCCATCGCCGCCGGCGGCTACCGCCAGTTTAATTTCGCTTCGCCGACCGGCACGGCGGTCGATGTTGCCGGGTCTGGAATCGAAGGCCAGGCCGGCGTCACCTACGTCATCACCGCATTTATCACCACCCGGTTGAGCTACTCCGTCGTCGGGTCGGAGCTCCGCTACTACCCGACCAATGACCTAACGAACTACAAGGTCGTCACCCGCAACCTGATTTCGCCCACGCCTTTCACCATTCCCATTCTGCCGGGCGGCGGTCTGCAAAATCGCTACGTCGCGGCCGTCAATCTCTCCACCGTCGAGCCCAATTACACCCAGCGCGGCTACGCCGCGGTCAACATGTTCATCAGCTCGCTCATCCCTTTCCGCTGTCGTCTCACCAATCTACAATGAAGATGAAACTTCGTCCCGCGCACGCCGCGAATACCCTCCTCGTCACGGTCATCACCATGGCCATCGTGGGAGTCTTCGTCGA
>DASXYO010000255.1:0-2800 GCA_036502465.1 Chthoniobacterales bacterium | reverse complement strand
GCAATGGATCATGGGCGGATTTCACGACGCCGTCCTGGTCGTCGGCGCGGAGCAGCAGAAAACGATGTCGTCGAAGGACGGCGGCGACGTGCTCGGGGCGGCGGCCGACTTTGAGATCGAGCACCCTGAATACGGCGATTTCATGTTTCCGAAATTGTTCGGCAAAATCGCGCAGATCTACGTGGAGAAATATGGCGCCTCGCCCGACGACCTCTCCTCGGTCGCCTATAAGAACTACGCGCACGCCCGGCTCAATCCGCTGGCCCAGATGCGCGACGCCAACCTGACCTATGACGACGCCTCGCAGGTCTCGGACAAAAATCCGAGCGTGGCTCCGCCGCTGCGCGTCTCTGATTGCTCGCAGATCACCGATGGCGGCGCCGCCGTCGTGCTGGTGTCGGGCAAATATCTCGACAAACACGGGATCGATAAATCGAAGGTCCCGCAACTGCTCGGCTTCGGGCACACGACCGATTATCTTGCGCTCGAGAAGAAGGATGCGCCGACCTTCAGCACCGCGCGCAAAGCGGCGGAGAAAGCCTTTGGAATGGCGAACCTCAAACCGCGCGACATGCACGGCGCGGAAGTGCACGATTGTTTTTCGATCACTGAGATTGTCGCCTACGAAATCCTAGGCCTGGCGGAGCCGGGCAAAGGCGCCGAGCTGGCCAAGAGCGGCGCGACCGCGCTCCCGCAGGTCCGCGGCGAACACGTCAGCGGCAAGATCGATTTCGAGATTCCGGTCAACGCCGGCGGCGGCCTGATCGGCGACGGACATCCGGTCGGCGCGACCGGTGTGCGGCAGGTGGTTGATGCCTATCAACAGCTCACCAACCAGGCCAACGCGCACCAGATCCCGGGGGCGAAAAAATTCCTCACCTTCAACATGGGCGGCAGCCTAACGACTTCCGTGGCCATGATCTGGGGCGTGGAGTAAGGCCTGACGCAGGCCCTTGGAGGGACGGGCGCCGTCCCGTCCGCGGTTTAGAAACTCGGACGACACGGCGGTCGTCCCTCCACGCAAGCGTCAAGAGCGGCCGGCCTTCGCCTCACTTCGTGGGCGTGTAGATCACCTCGCCGGTTTGGCCGTTGAGCTTGGCCGTGCCGAGTTTCTTGAGTGGAGTCGCGCTTTGATAGACGTCCAGCGTCAGGTCTGTCCTGGGAAATTCCTCCGCCATCTTCGGCATCACCTGGTGTATCAGGGCCGGGACTTGCTCGGGCGTGACGCTGGAAAAAAGGACGATGCCGAGGCGATTTTGGTCGTCCAACTGGGTGCGATCGATCGACGAGGAGAGCGTGATGGACTGTCGAATTCGGTTGAGGTAGTCCCATTGCCGCTGCGTTTCTTCCGGCGCCTGCGCCGCGCGCTCGGCTCGGACCCGTTGTTCGGATGGTGTGGGACTCTCCGCGGCGGGGTTCGATCGATGGCATGCAGAAAGCGATACCAGGCCGGTAGCCAGCAGTGCTGCTGCATATGCGACCGGCGGGCAACGCAGAACATTTGCGTTCTCCGTTTTCATACTTTCAAAGGTATGAAGTTTTTCCTGTTTCGCGAACCCGATCGCGCTTACATCCTTGGGTAATGAGCGCCCAGGATGCCGACGCCACGATGGCGGTTTTTCTCGATTTGGAAAATATCGCGCTCGGCGCGCACGACGCGCAGTTCCCGGCTTTCGACATCCGCACGGTGCTGGAGCGGCTGTTGCTCAAGGGTCACATCGTGGTCAAGAAGGCGTATTGCGATTTCGAGCGCTACAAGGCTTTCAAGCGCGGCCTGCACGAAGCGGCCTTCGAGATGATCGAGATTCCGCACGTCAGGCAATCGGGCAAAAACTCCGCCGATATCCGGATGGTGGTGGACGCGCTCGATCTTTGTTACACGAAAAGTCACGTCGACACTTTCGCCATCATCAGCGGCGACTCGGATTTTTCGCCGCTCGTGAGCAAGCTGCGCGAGAACGACAAGACCGTGATCGGCGTCGGGGTGAAACAATCGACCTCCGATCTTTTCATCACGAACTGCGACGAGTTCATCTATTACGACGATCTCGTGCGGGTGGCGCCGGCACGGAAACGGGCCAGTGGGTCCTCTACCCGGGCGCCGGCCAAGGTCGCGCCGGAAAAAAATCAGGGGCCGCCGATCGAGGAAGCGCTCGATCTTTTACACAACACGATCGACGCCCTGCGCGCGGAACGTGGGGAAGATTATGCGGTCCACGGCTCGCGCGTGAAGCAGGCGATCAAGCGCCAGCATCCGGGCTTTAATGAACGGGCCTATGGGTTTAGAACTTTCAGCGATCTCCTCCTGGAAGCGCAAAAGCGCGGCCTGCTAAAGCTCGAGAGCGACAAAAACGCGGGCGGCTATTTTCTCCACTCGGTCGAGTAGACGATCGCAATTGCGTTGCGGTTGGTGACCGGAATCCGTTCGCGGGAAACACGCGAATAAAATCCGAGAAACGAAGTCTAAGCTGACGACTTCTTGGGCGCTGTGCGCTGCCGCTGGCCACGAAGTCCGCAACCCGATGGACAACAGGATTTTTCTCGAACGTTATCGCCTTTCCCGCGGCCGCAATGGTCTGCCGGTCGAACTCTATCGCTCGCCGGCGGCTCGCACCTATCGTGCGCAGGAAATCGAAACCGGCCGCGAGGTGGCCCTGACACTCGTCTCGCCCGCGCCTGATGACTCTGCCCTGCTCGAGCGTCTGGAAGCGGAGGCGAACGCCGCCGAGAAAATCAACCAGACTCACATTCCGCGGCTCTACGATTTCGGGCGCGAGAACGATGAGCTTGTTTACGTGAC
>DASXYO010000254.1:0-1973 GCA_036502465.1 Chthoniobacterales bacterium | reverse complement strand
GCCCATTAAAATACATCGCGGCGGCGGATGTTTTGCAGGTGCTGGTCAACGCGTTGACCGAGCCGGGCGACCAGAATCAGCAGGGGGGGCAGCAGGGGCTCAACCCAAACCAGCGCAATCAAAACCGAAATCTGAACTCGCCTAACAATCAGCCGCTGAACAACAACACGACTAACAACGGCACTTCGGGCGACAATACACTTCAGGTCAGCGAGCAACTTTCGACCGAACCGGTCGATACCACTCCGCAATCAGTCACGGTCGGTAACACCAAGCTGATCGCGGATGCTCGGGCCAACACGATCATTGTGCTTGGGACGCGGGAAGTTGTCTCCAAGGTCACGAGGATCCTGGACGAGATGGACGTGAAAGCGCCGCAGGTCGCGCTCAGCACGGTCATCGGTGAATTGCGGCTGAATAATAACGAGGAATTCGGGATCGATTACTTCTTGCAGTTCAAAAAGAACAACATCGCGCAGAGCCCAAACGTGGGAGTTGGCGGCGGGTTGAATAGCGGACTCGGAACGACTACACCGATCATCGATCCCGCAAGCCTGATCACCTTCCCGGCCTTCGCCAGCCTGCCGGGTGGACAGGCGACTGCATATGTCGCGGCGGGAAACACCCTGGCCGCGATCATCAAGGCACTCGATTCGACCGGCCGTTTCCGCACTATTTCGCGTCCGACGGTTTTCACGAGTAATAACAAGAAGGCGATCATCGCTTCCGGCACTGAAATTCCCGTTCCGGTCAGCACCCTGAGCGCATCGACTGGCACGAGCCTGATCAGCACGGGTCTCTCGCAGCAGTCCAATATCGAGTTCAAGAAAGTCGCGCTTCAGCTCGAGGTCGTGCCGCTGATCAATTCCGAGAAGGAAGTCTCGCTCGATATTTTGCAGAAGGTCGACAGCGTTTCTGGTTTCACCCAGGTCGATAACAACCAGATCCCGAACATCGCCACCCGCTACATTAAGACGACAGTTTCCGCGCCTAACGGATCGACGGTTGTCCTCGGCGGCCTGATCATGGACCGAAACGACCGCGGCCGGACCGGCTTCCCGATTCTCGATCGCCTGCCGCTCATCGGTGCGCTTTTCGGAGACACGAGCAAGACCAAAGAACGCAACGAGCTGATCGTGCTCATGCGCCCGGAGGTCACCCTCTCGAAACTCGACATGTATCGCCTCCGCGAGAAGCAAGAGGGGCGGACGCATTTCGGGCCCGAGCTGGACCAGGACGATTGTCCCGATTGCCCGGCGCAGGGCGATGGAAAAGCCCTTCCGCCGCCGGATCTTCCGATGACGAAATAAAATACTCCTCGTTATGCATCGTCTCTTGATCCCGCTTTTGGTTTTCTCCTGCCTGCTGCCGATTTCCGTCCGCGCCGGCGTTTACTCTTGCTTCGAAGATCCCCTGGCCCAGCGTGATGACTACGGGCTTCTCCATCAAAGCCCGAACGTGGTTCGGACCGATTTGGCGCCCCGCTACCCGTTTCGTTTCGGCTATTATCTAACGCCGAGCGCAACGCTCGTGTCGGATCCCGCCTTCGTCGGCGCGCTTCAGACTTCGTTGGTTCGCAATGGATATTATTGCGGTCCGATTGATGGCGTTTTCTCCGCCGAGGTCAGCGCCGCGATTGCGCGCATGCAGAAGAATTACTCGCAGCGCGTCACTGGCACGCTCACTCTCGGCGTTCGCCGCGGGCTGCATTTGCCCTAGATTCCAGAATGAGCCCGGCCCTTAGTAAATCACTCATCGATATTCTCCTCGCGAGCGGCGTTCCGTCGCGCGACGAAGCGACCGCGCTGGCGGCCAATCTCAACGGCGGCTCGTGGACGGCCGACGTTCTTAATTCCGGAAAGGTGGACGAACAACTTTTCCTCAAGGCAATCGGAGACTTCTTCAGCGTCCCGGTCCTCTCGATCGACGCCAAGAGCATCGAGCGCGCGACCCTGCTCGTGCTGCCGAGCCGG
>DASXYO010000253.1:0-3823 GCA_036502465.1 Chthoniobacterales bacterium | reverse complement strand
GCCGGCTACATCGCGGTCGCACCCGATCTGCTTTCGGCGCCCGGGAAAGACACGACCAGTTATCCCGACCAGGGTGCGGCGATCAAAGCCGTCTCGGCGCTGTCTGATGCGCAGGTGTTCGCCGATCTCGATGCCGCCGCTGCGTTCGCGGCGAAATTGCCGGCCAGCAACGGGGTCCTGGCCGTGACCGGATTCTGTTGGGGCGGCGGGAAGTCTTTTGGCTACGCCAACCACAATCCGACGCTGAAGGCGGCGTATGTATTCTACGGCCAAGGCCCGGATAAGGCGGAGGAAGCCACCCACATCGCCTGCCCGGTTTACGGCTTCTACGCCGAGGACGACGCGCGGATTGGCGCGACAATCCCGCAGACGAAGAAGATCATGGAAGAGACCGGGAAGAGCTTCGAAGCGGTCATCTACCCCGGAGCAGGCCACGGATTTATGCGCGCCGGTGAAGCGCCCGACGCCACCGATGCCAATCGCAAGGCACACGACGCGGCCTGGGAACGGTGGAAGTCGCTCCTGAAAAAGCTCGGCCGTTAGCCCTTGTAAAGCGCGGCGTCGAGGATCGACCAGAGGTGGATGAGCCACCCGAGAAGAACGACCCAGAGGACCGCGGCGAGCACGAACTGCACGATTGCGATCAGGAGTCTGCCCTGCAGCAGTTGCCCGAGGCCGGGAATGAAGAAACTACAGAGAGCCGCAATCACGTTGCCGGTAGAACCTTGTCCTGCCATGAAACAAATCTCTACGACGGAAAGGGGAACGCAACCGGCAAAACGGCCGGGGAAAGTGCGCCCGTGAAGATTCGAACTTCAAACCTTCTGATCCGTAGTCAGATGCTCTATCCAGTTGAGCTACGGGCGCGAGGGAGGGTAATTAAGTGAGACTCGACGAAGCGTCAAACGCGAAGGACGAAGCAAATTATCGTTCATCCATGTGAAATTTTCACACGGCTGCGTCCTCGCGGCTTCGCGATGCGATTATGAGGTGTGACAGTCTTTCTGGGATGCGGTTTCGCCGCCAAATATCGCCAAGGCGGCGGGGTCCTCTCGGTGCCGCTGCAATGGATGCTCGGTCTGCGCCGGCTGCATCAGGACGCCATCTGGCTCGAACTGCTGCCCGCGACTAACGATCGCGCGGCGGACGCAGCGGCGATTAGCAATTTCCAGCGGCAGCTGCGCGCGCATGGATTAGCGGGCCGGTATTGTCTCCTTTACCAGGTGGAACCGAGCGATGAACACGATCTCGATTCGCTCCGCTGCATCGGACTTTCGAAACGCGAACTGCGGGAGCGGCTCGCCGGGCCTAACGTTCTTCTCAATCTCGCTTTTTCGCTGCACGCCCCATTTCTCCTTCAGTTCGAGCGGCGGATTTTTTGCGATCTCGACCCGAGCGAAATTTTCTATTGGATGACGAAGCTCGATCTCGGGCAGCACAATCATCACGAGTTTTGGACGATCGCCCTCAACGCGCATGCCCGAGATTGCCGTCTCCCGGCCTCCTCGCTGCGATGGCGCACCTTTTATCCGCTCGCCGATACGGAGTTGTTCCAACCGCAGCCTCGACCGCGCGCCTCGAAGTTTACCACGATCGGGCAATGGTATTGGGGCGGCAGCGTAGAAGTGGATGGCGAATTTCCCGACCTCTCGAAAAAGCATGCCTTCGAGCCTTACCTCGATCTTCCATCCCGCGTCCCAGAGGCGAAGTGGGAACTGGCGATGAACATCAATTCGGACGACCCGGAAAGAGAACGGCTCACCAAGCTCGGTTGGCTCCTGACTGATCCCCACCAAGTTGCGCAAACGTCCACAAAATATCGACGCTATCTCGCCTCAGCGGCTGGAGAATTCACCGCGATCAAGGGTGTCGACGTCAGGTGGCAAACGGGCTGGATAAGCGATCGCGCGGCCGCGTTTCTCGCTCTAGGGCGACCCGTGATCACTGAAGACACCGGGGCTGAAAAGTATCTGCCGCCGGAAAGCGGCTTTTTCTTCGTGCGAAACGCCGAGGAGGCGGCAGCAGCGGCCCGACGCGTTTTGCGGGACTGGGATCGACTCTCACAGGAAGCACGTCGCTGCGCCGTCGAAGTTTTTGATTCCGCCCGAAATTTGCGCAAAATCCTCGCGCTCTAGCCCGGGAAAATGCGCAAATCGGAAGCCGGTGCGACCGGCGCGAAAAACCGCTTGGATTCCCCGTTGCAAAAGCAAAACGGGATGCTACTCGTGTTGCCGTCATGGCCGAGCTAATCAAAGGGGACGATCTAAAGAATCGCCTGAAAAAGATTCCCGAGTGGGAACTCGAGAAGAAACACATCGAGCGAACCTTTGAATTCGACGAGTTCTCAGAGGCGATCGATTTCGTCAACAGCGTCGCGGAAGTGGCCGAGGATGAGGAACATCACCCGGACATCGACATCCGCTACAACAAGGTGCGGCTGGTGCTTTCGACCCATAGTAAGGGCGGCCTGACTGATCTCGACTTCGGGCTAGCGGAGCGGATCGACACTCTTTCAGAATAAACGCCATGGCGCCGCCTGCCGATGTTGCCGCCAGCAGGCCATCGCGGGTGCGGCTGATCGTCGCCGCGGTTATCGTCGCACTGGTTGTCGCAGCGGTCTGGATCACGATCGACTACCGCCAAAAGCCGCCACCACCGCCACCCGCGCCGGCGGCAGTTCGTTAGGCGAGGCGAGGACCACGGGAAGTCCGGTGAGACAGGGGACGCGCTCCAACGCCGTGCGCCTCGCGAGATCGCCGGAGCGGCCGACGCCTACGCCCGGCCTTCGTCGGCGTCGATGAACTGGAACATTGTCTCGATATCCGCGCGCTTCTCGAAGCCGCTTTCTTTTTTGCGGCGCTCGAGCGTGGGCGTGATCGCGTCTTTCCAGCCGCATTTCCGCAGGAACTCGTTCCAGTTTTCCTTGTCCTCGGCGGAAGTTTTGCGGCCGTTTTCGAGCGCCCATAGCCAGATTTCTTCGTCGGTTCCGCCCTGTTTCACGCGCGCCACGACATCTTCATATTTCAAACCGAGAAAACGCACACAGCGGCCATCGAAGCCGTCTCCTAGTTTCTCGATATACTCAGGCGGCAGTTCGCCCCGGGCGTGCGCGCGGATTTTGTCGAGCATGCGCCCGAAGTAAACCAGCCCGCCAACTTTCTCAGCCGGGCTGCGTGCAGGAAATGGCGTCGTTGTCATTGCGCAAAGCTGCGTCTCGCTTTGTCCCTTGTCCACGACGCGCCGCTATCCGACAATCGTCTGGGATGGATCGGATCGCTGGGATCGAGACCGAATACGGCTGCCTCGTAAGCGCCGATGCCGCGCATCCCAACGGCGACGCCTGGCCGGTGCGAGTGAAGAATCAGCTTTTCCGCCGGATGCGCGCGGGCGCAATCGACCTGCATTATCGCGACTACGAGGAGCCGCCTGGGAACGGCGGTTTCCTGCTCAACGGCGGCCGGATTTACCTCGACATGGGGCACATCGAATACGCCTCGCCGGAGTGCCGGCAATTGCGCGATATCGTCGCCTACGACCTGGCCGGCGACCAGCTCCTCCAGGCCGGACTCGAGTCGTTAGGCGTGGCGGACTCGGTTTCGTTCATCAAGAACAACATCGATCACCACACCGGCGCGACCTTCGGGTGCCACGAAAATTATCTCATGAAACGCGAGGCGCAGTTCACCCCCGCCGCGCTCGGCGCACTCCTCGCCTTTCTCGCCACCCGGCAAATTTTTACCGGCGCGGGCCGGGTCGGCCAGGCCAATCCCCTCGCCTTCGATTTCGAAGTGCCGGTCGCGGACGAGGCGGTCGATTTTCAGCT
>DASXYO010000252.1:0-6995 GCA_036502465.1 Chthoniobacterales bacterium | reverse complement strand
CGCTTTTCGTCCTCGATCCGATCGTCGAGACTGCCGCCATCGACCAGCTCCATCACGACATAAAATTGCCCGTGATCTTCGCCCACCGAATAAACCTCGACGACGTGCGGGTGCTTGATCGAGGCGGTGATGCGCGCCTCGTCCTGCAACTTGGCGGTGAACTCGGCGTCACCCGCGAATTCCCTGCGCAGGAGCTTGAGGGCGACGAAGCGGTTGAGACGCGTGTCACGCGCCTTGTAAACCGAGCCCATCCCGCCGGTGCCGAGGGGCTCGACAATGCGATAGTTCTCGAAGACGCGCTCAACCCGGAGCTGGTGCCCGCAGTTCGGGCAATCGACTTTCGCGAACGGCTCGAGACCGGCCGTAATCACTTTCTGGTCGCAACTCGGACAGGACTGAACCTGCGCGCCGCTCCCGATCGAGGCCATTGGGCGGATGATAGCATCCCCAGCGCCCTGCCGCGATGATAGAATTAACCGTGCCTAACGAACAAGCGGGCGAGCGACTCGATCGCTACCTGGCCCGGGCCCTCCCGCAATTTTCCCGGGCTCGGCTCCAGGCGTTGATCCAGGCGGGCGATGCGCTCCTCAACGGAGAGAAAGCGCGGCGGCGCGAGACGGTTCGGACGGGCGATATCGTTAGGCTGATCGAGCCGGTGGTCGAGGAAATCGAAGACAAGGCGGAGGAAATTCCGCTCGCGATTCTCTTCGAGGATGACGACCTGCTCGTCTTGAACAAGCCAGCCGGGTTGGTTGTGCATCCTGGAGCGGGCAATCAGACGCATACCCTGGTCAACGCGCTCCTGCATCATTGCCCGAACCTCTCCGGCATCGGCGGCAAGCAGCGCCCCGGCATTGTCCACCGTCTCGACAAGGAGACGAGCGGCTGCCTCGTCGTCGCAAAAAACGACGCGGCTCACCAGGAATTGGCGCGCCAGTTCGCGGAGCGTGAGGTGAAAAAAATCTACCTCGCTCTCGTCGCCGGGACTTTGAAACGGCCTCGCGGCACGATCGACGCGCCGATCGGGCGCCATCCCGTGCAGCGAAAAAAGATGGCGATCGATTTGAGGAAAGGCCGCGAGGCCATCACGGAGTATCGAGTTTTGCAGACTGGCGCCGGCGTCAGCCTGGTGGAATGCGCGTTGCACAGCGGGCGCACCCACCAGATCCGGGTTCATCTGCATCATCTCGGCCACTCGATTATCGGCGATTCGCTCTATGGAAAAAAGGCTGGGGCCGCGCGCCAAATGCTGCATGCCTGGAAACTCGGATTCACCCATCCACGCTCGGAGCAGCGACTCTTTTTCGAAGCACCGATCCCGGAAGATTTTCGCGAGCTGCAGGAAAACGTGTTTCGTTAGGCCGAGCGCGGATCTTCTGGGTAGCGCACGTGTCTCGCGTGCTGGCGACGGTGTCCCACCGTCGCGGACTTCCCCAGAACCGGCGGAACAGGAAAAGTTCGTTGCGGTGAGACACCGCAACCAGCACGCGAGACGCCTGCGCTACCCGGCACTCGCCGCGTCGGGTTCTCCGGCTTCGCGATTTTTCCGCAGGGCAAAGAGCATCGCCAGAATCGGCGGAATCAATATAAAGCCCCGCAGCCACGGCTCGGAATGCCACGGGAGCATGAAGAGCCGTTCGTCCCAGAAAAGGTAGTAGGCGAAGATCGTGACCGAGAGCACCTGCCAGCCGTCGACCCGGCGCCAGGCCGCCAGCGGCAGGATCCAGGTGACATACCAGGGATGAAGAATCGGACTGAGAATGAGAGCCAACCCCATTGCCCAGAGCAAGCCCCGGCGCCAATTGCGGATGAAAAAGACGGACACCGCCAACACCGCAATGATGATGACGACGTTGTAACTGAAGTTCTTCTGGTGCGGATTCGGCCAGAAAGTTTCCTCGATCAGCCACCAAAACATGTCGTTCACGCGGGCGACATAGACGAACTTGCCTAACGACTGCCAGATCGGCACCCGCGGCACACCGAAAGGCAGGCTAAGCAAAGCGGGAATCCCAAGACTCAGTCCAAGCGCCCAGGCCCGGCGGCCGAGCGCGAAGACGCAGACCGGCAGCAGCAACAGCGGGATCAACTTGATCGAGATCGCGACTCCCATCGCTCCCGCGCCGAGGAGCGCCCAGCGCCATTGCACGCTCGATTCCTGCGCCGCCCGGCTCCGCACAAAACAGAGAACGCCGGCGAGCATTGGCAGGATCATGAGACTGTCGAAGTGGGCCGCGCCGGCAAAGCTGTAAACCACCAGCGGATTCCACGCGTACCAGGCGGCGTCGAGATACCGTTCGCGTCCGCCGATCAACCGCAGGAGGAGCGCGATCGCGCCGAGATCAGCTGCGGCGAAGAGCACCTTGTAAGCGAGCGGACCGGCATTGAAACGGCTTAGGCCGGCAAAAATCAATTCCGTCCCGGGTGGATAGATGGCGCTGAAATCCCGATGATTGATCTGATTCCAGCCGGGGAATTCCTCCCGGACCGCGATCAATTGGTCGTCGTTAGGCGCGAGGACGTAGGGATTGTAACCGGCGTTCTGAACTTTCCCTTCCCATTGGTAGCGCCAGATGTCGTCGGAAGGAAGGAGCGGGAGCGCAACGAGGCGCAGGAGAATCGCGACGCTCCAAAAAACGATCTGGACCGTTCGTCCGGATGGCAATTGAGCAAAAAAAGACGCCGCGGCGAAGAACGCGATCCCGCCCAGCACGGCGGTCTCGACGAAGCGGATGGGCATGGTGGCATAACGCCAGTCGTCGAAACGGTGCAGCGTCGCGAGGAGGACAATTTCGGCCAACAGCGCGATCCAGAAACGCGCTGGCCTAACGAATGACATCTTCGGTTCCCTTTTTCCCGATCCGCTGCAGCCCAAGGCGATAAGCGGCGATGTCGACGATCTCCGCCACCCGCCGCTTCAGCCGGCGGGCGCGGGTCCAGAGGAAGAGGAGAAAGATGCCGTAGGGAATGAGGACGCGCAGATCAACATTCCCGCTGTTCAGGTCGCGGTAGATGATCATGGCGAGGAAAAGGAGGTTAATAATGACCGTGGTGGTGACGAAGCGATAACGCAGCCGCACCCTCGTTAGGCATTTGGGTCCGCCATGGTATTCGGTCACGGTTTGAAGGATGACGCTCCAGAAAAAATTGCCGTAAATTTGGATGTCCCACTCCTTCCAGCCGGTATCGGCCGAATAGCTCCAGCCTTCATCCTCAAGGAGCTGGAAGATCGATTTCAGGAGCGCATTTCGTTCCACTCCATCTTCGCTCCAGTAATTGCGCCGCCGGAGACTCCCCCGGCCCGCTTTGCCCGAAGGCATCTTTTCGTGCGTGCCAATGACGCCTCTCGGAGTGCGCTTGAATTCCAGCCAGGTGAAATACCGATTCCAGCCCCTAACGAGCGGCTGGGCGAAGGCGAGGAACATGACGAGCAACCGCGCCGGGATGGTATCGAACTTCGGCTCGATCCGCGCCCGCAACATGTAGGAAAGTGCCACGCATAGCGTCCCACCAAGCATGAGGTAAGGAACAATCCGCAGGACCGGCAGGAAGATCCCGAGCCCAAAAAGAAAAAGCGTGAGAACGAACCACTCGATGCTCGAGAGGTAGTTCGCGATTTCCGATTGCGGCGACGGATAGATCGACTGGAAAAAACCTTCGCCGAAGACTCCGTGATAGATGATCGGGCGATTAATGAACCAACTAAAGCGCGGCGAGCCATAGATCTGCCCACGCCATTTCGCGGTCCCGGTCGGACCGAAAAAAATCAAGTGTTTGAAACGCAACATCGATTCCGCCTCGCCGTAACCGGCCTGCTGTTTGCGAAAAGCGCCTAACGTAAAGCGACGGTGATGCCAGACGATCGCGGTTGGGGCAAAGGCAATGACGTGGCCCTCCTGCTGCAGCCGCCAGCAAAAATCAACGTCGTCGCCCGCCTTGCGATACTCGATATCGAAACCGCCGACGGTATCAAAAGCCCAGCGGTAAAAGGCCATGTTACAACCCGGGATGTGTTCCGCGACGGTGTCGGTCAGCAGAACATGGCTCGGTCCACCCGGGGCGGCAGCGACGCAGGCCTGGACCCAATTTTCCGCCGGCGGCGAAATGTTCGGCCCACCCACGCCGGCATAATCGCCGCTCACCAGCGTGCCGATCAAATAGTAAAGCCAATCGGGATCGGCCATGCAGTCCGAGTCGGTGTAGGCGAGGACTTCACCCTTGGCCGCGGCCGCCCCGGCGTTGCGCGCGTAGCTCAACCCGTGGTTGTCCTGGCGGATGTAGCGAATGTTTGGATAGCGGGCCGCGATCTCGGGCGTGTTGTCGATCGAACCGTCATCGACCAAGATCGCTTCGTAGGCCGGGTAATTGATTCTGCCTAACGACTCGAGGCATTCCGCCAGCGTCTTCCCACCGTTGTAGGAACAAACGATAACCGAGACCATCGGCGTTCGCGGCAAATCGCGGTGCGGCAACGCCGAATCATCCTGGCCGAGCTTTTTCTGGAGCGCGAAGAAGGATTTCTTCGGCGTACGATCGTGCCTAACGAGCCCAAACGACCAATCCGTGATCTCCTGTTCGCCGGTAAACCATTCGTCCGTCCAGGCGAAAAAGATCGTCCCGGCCAGGCCGCATTTGACCACGCTGTCGACGTGCCAGCTGAGCATTTCGGCCTGCTCCTCTTCCGAGTGCCGAATCGTATCCATCCCGAATTCGCCCAGCATGAGGGGCTTTTCCTCGGCCAGGTTCTGCAGGCGGAGGAGATATTTTTCGAAATCACGCTGGTCGTGCAGGTAAACATTGAAGCAGCAAAAATCGACGTTCTGCGGAAGCAGGTACTCCGTCGGCGGATAACTCGCGTAGGAGAATAGGACATTTGGATCGGCCTCGCGCCCGACGCGGATGAGCGTCTCGAGGAACTCGGTCACCTTCCGCACGCCGAGCCAGCGAACCATCGTGGTCGGGATTTCGTTTCCCACCAGATAACCAAAAATCGCGGGATGACCGGCGTGAGTCGCGACTGCCGCGCGGACCGCATTGACAATCTCTCGCCGGGTCTTTGCCCTAACGAGAAACTCGATGTGTTTCGCCCAGGGGAGCGTGATCAAAACCCTGACACCCGCTTCCGAACAGCAATCAAGGAACCAGCGCGGCGGCAGATGGTAAATCCGCGCGACGTTGATCCCGAGCTCGCGCATTTGCGCGAGGTCGCGCCGGGTTTGCTCCGGGTTGCCGAGGTAGTCGCCCGCCGCATCCGGCCGGAAAGGCCCGTAGGTCGCGCCCTTGACGAAGAACTTGCGATCACCCTCGAAGAAAAACTTGGCGAGAGCACGAACGCGGACAGGCGAAGTTTGACTCACGAGGTGTTTTTCCTAGTGCAGGGTGCGAACGGACGCAAAGCTTTTGCGCGACGCCCGCCTAACGAAAAACGAGCGTCAGCCCCTCGGCAACGATGCGCACTGTCGCGTCGATCTGCGCCGGCCTGTGGGCCGTGGAGATAAATCCCGTCTCAAATTGTGAGGGCGCGAAATAGACGCCGGCCTTCAGGCAATGATTAAAGAAGCGCACAAACTTCTCGAGCTCGCAGCGTCGCGCATCTGCCAGGTTGTGCACCGGACCCGGAGTGAAAAAGAGGCAGAACATGGAACCGATGCGGTGGAAGGTGGCGGCAAATTTCCCCTTACCTAACGAAGCCGTCGTCGCCTCCTCCAGTTGCGCGCCGAGAGCTTCGAGCTGCTTCCAGCCGTCGATTCGCTCCAGCTCGCGTAGTTGAGCGAGACCGGCCGCCATCGCGAGCGGGTTGCCGGAGAGCGTCCCGGCCTGATAAACTGGTCCGAGCGGCGACAGTTGATCCATGATTTCGGCGCGCCCGCCGAAGGCACCGACCGGCAAGCCGCCACCGATCACTTTGCCAAGCGCGGTCAGGTCCGGGCGAATTCCGTAAATCTCCTGCGCCCCGCCACGCGCTACGCGAAAGCCGGTCATGACTTCGTCGAAAATCAGCAAGGCGCCGTGCTTCGTGCATTCTTCGCGCAGCGCCTCGAGGAATCCCGGCTGCGGAAAGTAGAGGCCGGCGTTAGCCGGGATTGGCTCGAGAATAATGGCGGCGATCTCCTTCTGATTCTCCCGAAAAGTCTCGCGAACTGCCTCGATGTCATTGAAGGGAAGCGCGATCGTTAGGGAAGCAAACGCTTCCGGCACACCGGCGCTGTCGGGCTGCCCGTGGGTGAGCGAGCCGCTGCCGGCGTGGACGAGAAGCGAGTCAACGTGGCCGTGGTAACACCCTTCGAACTTGATGATCTTATCGCGCTTGGTGAACCCACGAGCCAGCCGCACACATGACATCGTCGCTTCGGTGCCGCTGTTAACCATCCGTACTTTCTCGATCGAAGGAACCCAGTGGCAGATGAGTTCCGCCATTTCCACCTCTAGCGGGTTGGGAATGCCGAAGCTGACACCGCGGCCGGCCGTCTCGCGGATTGCGTCGATTACCACATTTGGGGCGTGGCCAAGGATGGCAGGTCCCCACGTGCCGACGTAGTCGATGTATTGCTTGCCATCGACGTCCCAGATCGCGGCGTCCTGCGCGCGCTCGACGAAAAACGGTTCACGTCCCAGACCGCGGAAGGCGCGAACGGGTGAATTTACGCCGCCCGGAATCCGATGGCATGCCCGCGCGAAGAGTTGAGCGGAAAGATCGGACATTGCGCTCAACGTTCACCGCTCTGTCTTCGTTGTTCAACGTTTTCGGTGGACCGACACCTCGGGGCTTCTCCCGTGAGCGGCCAGCGCGAGCCCGGGGAGCCGCTTGAATAGCGGCTCCCCGCCGTCGCAATCATCGACAGACTGAGAGGGACTAAAGGTTGTAAACTTCCACCAAGGCGACGCCGATGGTGTCATCTTTGCCGCGCACGATCGCGGTATAATTGCTCGGACTCAATGTCATCAGGATGGCTGACTCGTTGTCATTTGTCGGGGCCAGGCCCGTCGCTTCGATC
>DASXYO010000251.1:0-21991 GCA_036502465.1 Chthoniobacterales bacterium | reverse complement strand
CTCGAGAAACTTCTGCTCGCGTGCGGTCGGGATATGGGGTTGTGGTTGTGTCATCGTTCGGTCTCCAGTGCGAAAAAAATTAATGTCGGTCGATCGGTTCGCGATTTTACGCTCAAATCCCCATCCTATAAAGGCATTTTGTGGCGAAGGTCGATCGTGCGTCATCGACTCTGCAACTTTGCATGAACTCATTGATCGCAAAAGCGCAACGATGCCAGGTGCACTTTCGCGGCCAGCGTATTTTGAAGATTGCCGGAAACGTCCTAAGAGGCAGCGCGGCAAAGGATTTTTTCATGAATCGACACCCAATTTTTTTGCGAAGCACTGCTCTGGTGTCGCGCCCATCCCGCAAGAGTTCTGCAGGGCGGCGCTCTGGCCGCCTTTACCAGGGGTGACACCGCCCAGCACCTTCGTCCTGTATTCGCGATTCAAGCGAGTCCGCGCCAGACCTTCCCGGCCGGTAATTCCCTGCACCAGCACGCGCTTCGTCTCGTCGATCAGGATTGCCATGGGACGCTTCGCTCCGCGAAAAAGCGATTCGTTAGGCGGTCGAGCTGCCTTCGTCCGGACCGCCGAAGCGAATCCCCTGGGCGAGCGGCAGCTCCGTCGAGTAGTTGATCGTATTCGTCGTCCGCCGCATGTACATCTTCCAGGAATCGCTCCCACTTTCGCGTCCGCCGCCGGTTTCCTTCTCGCCGCCGAAGGCGCCGCCGATTTCCGCGCCGCTCGTGCCGGTATTGACGTTGGTGATGCCGCAATCGCTTCCCGCGGGGCTGAGAAATTTCTCCGCCTCGCGCACGTCGTTGGTGAAAATCGCGGAGGTCAGCCCCTGCGGCACGCCATTATTGATCGCGATCGCCTCGTCGAAATCGCGATAGGTCAGCAGGTAAAGCAGCGGTCCGAAGGTTTCGTCATGGACGATTTTGTAATCGGGCTTCGCCACCGCCAGGCACGGCGTCATGTAGCAGCCACCCTCATACTTGTCCCCGTCAAGCCGTTCGCCGCCGTAAATAACTTCGCCGCCCTCGGCCTTCAGTTTTTTGATCGAATCGAGGACGGTGTCGACCGCCGGGCGATCGATCAACGGACCCATCAAGGTTTTTTCGTCGAGCGGATTTCCGATCGGGACCGATTTATAGGCCGCTAAAAGTTTCTCACGCAGTTTGTCGGCGATCGACTCGTGGGCGATAACCCGCCGCGTGGAGGTGCAACGCTGCCCCGCCGTTCCGACCGCGCCGAAGAAGATCGATTGCGCCGCCATCTCGAGATCGGCGCTTGGGCAAACGATGAGCGCGTTGTTGCCGCCCAGTTCCAGGATGCTCCGTCCGAGCCGGCCATGGACCGATTTTGCCACTGCGATTCCCATCGCCGTCGATCCGGTCGCCGAGACGAGCGGAATGCGCCGGTCAGCCGTAAGCGGTTCGCCGACCGCTTTTCGGTCGCCAATCAAAAGAGTGAAAATCGCGGGGTCGGCGCCGGTTTCGCGACAAACCCGCTCTGCGATCTTGATCACGGCGATGGCTGTGAGCGGCGTTTTCTCCGACGGCTTCCAGACCGTCGCGTCGCCACAAACCGCGGCCAGCGCGGCATTCCACGACCAGACCGCGACCGGGAAATTAAAAGCGGAAATGACGCCGACCACGCCTAACGGATGCCACTGTTCCATCAGGCGATGGTTCGGGCGTTCCGATTGGATCGTCAGGCCATAAAGCATGCGTGATTGCCCAACAGCAAAATCACAGATGTCGATCATCTCCTGCACTTCGCCTTTGCCTTCGGCGAGAATCTTGCCCGACTCGAGCGAGACAAGCTTGCCGAGATTTTCCTTCTGCTCGCGCAGAGCATTGCCGAGTTGCCTGACGGTTTCGCCGCGCACCGGACCTGGTGTGACGCGCCATGCCTCAAAGGCTGCAAGCGCGCGATCCATCACCTTGTCGTAATCCTCCGCCGAGGCGGTGCGAAATTTGCCTAACAACTTGCCGTCGACCGGCGAAATCTTTTCGTGGACCGGACCGCTGCCGTGCCATGCGCCGGAAAAAGCGCCATCCGCCGTGCCGGAAATGCCCAGCTTTTCGAGGAGTTCAGTCATGCCTATTTCCTCATCCGGCGGCATTGCTGCCGCAAGAGATCGATCGCTTCGTCGACCACCTCTTTCGTGATATCGAGGGCGGGCCGGAAGCGGATTGCCTTCTCGCCCGATTTCAAAGCCAGCACGCCGCCGTCGAAGAATCCCTTCCAGAATTTGTCGCGCGTCGCCGGGTCCGGCAGGTCAAAGGCGAGGAATAAACCGCGGCCGCGGACGGCCGCGATCATGGGTTCTTCCTTTTGCAATTCGAGCAGGTGATTGAGCAAATACTCGCCGACGATACCGGCGTTTTCGACCAAGTTTTCCTCCTCGATGATCTCGAGGAAATGCGTCGAGCGCACCATGTCGGTAAAGTTGCCGCCCCAAGTCGAGTTGATCCGGCTCGGGAGACGAAAAACGTTGTCCTTCACTTCGTCGAGGCGCGGTCCGCCCATGATCCCGCACACCTGCGCCTTTTTGCCAAACGCCATCAGGTCCGGCACAACGTCGAAATGTTCACAGCACCAATTGCGGCCGGTCGCGCACATCCCGCATTGCACTTCGTCGAAAATGAGGAGCATCTCGTTTTCGTCGCAAATGCGGCGAAGTGTCTGCAGCCATTCCCCGCGGAAATGATTGTCGCCGCCTTCGCCCTGAATTGTCTCAATCAAGATCGCGGCGATGTCGACGCCCTTTTCCTTAACGAACTGCATGATCTCCGCTTCGGATTTTTTCTCCCGGGCTTCGACATCAGCGTATCGCTCGGCCTTATCCGCGATCGAAAAATCGATGAACGGAGTCGAGACGCGCGGCCAGTTGAACTTGGCGAAAAGATCGGTCTTCACCGGGTCGGTGTTCGTCAGGCTCATGGTGTAGCCACTGCGCCCGTGAAAGGCATGGCGGAAATGCAGAATCTCGGTGCCGCGTTCGCCACGGCCGGCTGCCATGTTTTTGCGGACCTTCCAATCCATCGCGGACTTGAGCGTGTTCTCGACCGCGAGGGCGCCACCTTCAATCAAAAGCATGCGCTCAAGCGGCGGCATACCGACGACGCGCCAGAACGTGTCCAGAAACCGCGCGTAGCCTTCGGAGTAAACGTCGGAGTTGGCGATCTTTATCTTGGCCGCGCGCAGCATGTCGGCCTTCACTTCCGGCTTCTCGAAATGCGGGTGGTTAAATCCGACCGGATTGGAACCAAAGAACCCGTAAAGATCGATTAACTGTCGATCGTGTGCGGCGTCGAAAAGATAGGAGCCGTGGCTTTTGTCGAGGTCGATGACGATTCGAAATCCGTCGAGCAGGACATGCTCGGCTATTTGCCTGAGCACCGGTGATTTCGGTTCGGATTCGGGTTTGTGGCTCGCACTGACGCGGCCGCCGGAAGGAGTGCGGGTCGCCTCGGTGAGCATGGATGGCATACTCATCCGCTGATGGTAGTCGGCGGGCTGGTGTTGGTCAACCGAGGCGCCGCCGCGAAAGTTAGGCGTCCTGCCTTACACGATGCCTCTGCGCAGATCGGCGTGCTTTCCGGCCATCAGCTCCTGGGTCAGATCGTAGCCCGCCTTGTCGGCATTCTCCGAGGTGCCGGCGAAATGCGTGTCGATCCGCATTTTGGCCGAGCGGCAGAAGTAAGTCGCGACCGACAGAATCTCCGCCGCCGGCTCGCCGCTCTCGATCTTGTGCTGGGCAAAAGCGCAGGTCGCGCTCATGGCGAACAACTCCGTCGCGATCCCAACAAAGCGCCCGAGCAGGAGCTGCTCGCGATCCAGCTTTGGACCGAAGCGCGTCATGGCGTGAAAGAGTCCGCGCGCCAAACGCTTGCTCGCACCGGCCGCGTATCGCACATGCGGGCGCAGATCAGCGTGCAACTTATCGAGATCGCCCGCGCTGCCGCCGGTCCACTGTTTCGGGTACCAGCTCGCATAAAATTTCCCTGATTGGAAAACCGCCTTGGCGCGTTCCGACGTCGGCAACTGCGTGTTGAAAATCGCGCCGCCGACTTTGAGATGCGGATCGAGCGCTTCGCGCGCAATGAACAAGCGCATAATTTCGCTCGAGCCTTCAAAGATCATGTTGATCCGGCAATCGCGCAGGAAACGCTCGACCGGGATGCCTTCCTCGCCGCGGCCCTCGAGCGACTGCGCGGTCTCGTAACCGCGACCGCCGCGCACCTGCATCGCTTCATCGGCGATTCGCCAGGTTGCTTCCGTCGCCCACATTTTGCACATCGCGGTCTCGATCCGCAGATCGCCCGCTTTGCGATCGACCAAAGCACTGGTCAGGAAAGTGATCGCCTCCATCGCGAAAACATTCCCCGCCATTTCCGCGATCTTGCCCGCGATCGCGTAATGCTGCCCGATCGGTACGCCCCATTGCACGCGTTCGCTGGCCCATTTGCGGCAAATCTCGAGCAGCCGCTTCGACAAGCCAACGCAGGCCGCCGGAATCGTTAGGCGGCCAGTATTCAGAGTCGTTAGGGCAACCTTCAATCCCTGGCCTTCTTTCGCGATCATGTTCTCGCGCGGGACGCGGACGTTGGTGAACTTGACGATCCCGTTGTAGAGCGCGCGCAGCCCCATGAAATGGCAGCGATAGGTGATCTCGAGCCCGGGCGAATCGACCTCGACGATGAAGGCGGTGATCTGTTTACGCTCCTTGCCCTTCACCACCTTGGGCGGCGTCTTCGCCATCACCACGAGCACGCCGGCCTTGATCAAATTGGTGCACCAAAGTTTCTCGCCGTTGAGGATGAAGGCGGAACCATCCTCGGTCACATCCGCGCGCAGGCTCATGTTCGCCGGGTCGGAACCGGCGTCGGTTTCCGTGAGGGCAAACGCGGAGATTTCTTTCCGCGCGACCCGCGGCAGATACTTTTTTTTCTGCTCCTCGGTGCCGAAAATAAGCAGCGGCTGCGGCACACCGATCGATTGGTGCGCGGAAACGAGCGCGGTCAGGTTTGCATCCCAACTGCCGAAAAGCATCGCAGCGCGCCCATAATTGACCTGCGACAAACCAAGCCCGCCGTACTCGGTCGGGGTCTTGATCCCAAACGCGCCCATCGCGAAAAGCTCGTCGATGTTCTTTTGCGGAATTTCGCCGGTCCGATCGATCTCGTCGGCATCGACGTTAGCCTCGAGGTATTCGCGAAGCTCCTTGAGAAATGGATCGCCCTTGGCGCGATCTTCCGCGCTCTGGGCCGGGTAGGGAAAGATGCGGTCGAAGTTAAACTTCCCGATGAACAAATTGCTCGCGAAGCTGCCGCGTTCATCGAGCGGGTCGCGCGAACTCTCAGCCAGATCGAGAGCGGCGGCTTTGCCGGCCGACATCTTGGAAGTGTCGATGACGGACTGCGCCTCGGCCGCGGCGGGTTTGGCGCTAGTCTCTTCGGCTACTTGTTTTTCAGGCGCTTCGAGCGGTGTCTTCATAAAATTTTGTTCCTTTTTTGGCCTGTTGCCGGAGCAGATCGCAGGGCTCGAACTTTCCGCCATGCCGGTCGCCGGCCGCCACCATTTTCGCCGCGCCAAAATGATCGGAGAAGCGAAGCGGTCCGCCGCGCAAAGGGGCGAACCCGGTGCCGAGAATCATGCCGTAATCGGCATCCTCCGGAGCTGCCACGACCTCTTCCTCCAGGCAACGGGCGGCCTCGTTCACCATCAGGTAAACGAGACGAAGCGCAAGATCCCCGGCCGATTTGTCGGCGGCCGAGGCTTGCCGCCATTGCTCCAAGGCTTCGTTAGGCGACTGCACCTTCCCTTCGTATTTGTAAAAGCCGCTCCCGGTTTTGCGGCCGAGCATTTTCGCCTCCTGCATCTTCTTCAGAATCGCAGGTGTGGAGGCGCGCGCGCCTAACGATTTTTCGAGCGTGGCTGCGATATCGATTGTGATGTCGACCCCGATTTCATCAACCAGGCGTAACGGACCCATCGGCATCCCCCACTCCACCAGTGCGTCGTCGATTTTCTTCGCATCCACGCCCTGCTCGAACAGCTCGGCCGCGTCGAGCAGATAGGGAAACAGAACGCGATTCACGAGAAAGCCGGGACTGTCCCTAACGACCACCGGGAGCTTTCCGATCTGGCGCGCGAAAGCCAGCGCGCGCTCCTTCGTTTCGTCGGAAGTCTGTTTCCCGACCACGACCTCGATCAGTTTCATGCGGCTCACCGGGTTGAAAAAATGCAGTCCGATTACCCGACCGGGATGCAACGTCTGGGCGGCCAGGTCGCTGATGGAAAGAGCCGAGGTGTTGGTCGCGAGGATGTCGGTGTCGTCAATCTTGGTATCGAGGTCGCTGAAAATCACGCGCTTGATCTCGATCTTCTCGGAAGCGGCCTCAATCACAATCTGCACCTCGCGCATCGGGCCGGGATTATTGGAAGCCACGATCCGGGCGCGGCCTTCCGTCGCCTTTTCCTCGGTCATGAGGCCGCGCTTTACCGCTTCGCCGTAGGTTTTCTCGATGTTCCCCAGGCCGCGGTCGAGCTGCTCCGAGCTGACGTCGCGCAGGATGACGGAGATGCCGCGCGAGCTGAGCCATTGCGCGATGCCCGAGCCCATCACACCTGCTCCGATCACGGCGGCGTGCGTAAACTTCTCGTTAGGCGCCTTGGCCGAGCCTTTCCGGTAACGATCGGCCAGGAAAAAATTGCGGATTAGGTTACGGGTCGATTCCGTTTGGCCGAGTTCGACGATCGCGTCGAGTTCGCGAACAAGCGAGTCCTCGATCGAACTCGTTAGGCTCTGATTGATGATGTCAGCCGCGCGCGCCGGCGCCTGATTTGCGCCGGCCGGTATTTTGAGCGGTTTGGGCAGTTCAAGGATGACACTCTGCATCCTGCGCTCGTGCGCCTTTAAGTGAGCCCGCGCGGCCCCGAGCAGTTTATCCTGCGGAACCACCTCATCGACGAGGCCGAGTTTCAGCGCGTCCGCGGCAGAATAAAGTTTACCCTTCAGAATTACCTCGGCGGCGGCCTCTGGGCCGATCAAACGCGGCAGCCGCGTCGCTCCGCCCCAGGCGGGCACCAGTCCGAGCGTGGTTTCCGGCAAACCGATGCGCGTCGCAGGCGAATCGGAGGCGACCCGCTGCTTGCAGGCAAGCGTGATTTCGTATCCGCCGCCGGCGCAGGCTCCGTGGATCGCGGCGACGGTGGGAATCTTGAGCGCAGCGAGACGATTAAAGACTTGCTGACCCTCGGCGATAAAGGCGCGCATATCGCCGGTCTGCGCCTGGCGCAGGAGGGTCTGCAAGTCGGCCCCGGCGATAAAGATTGATTTCTTAGCCGAAGTAACGATCAGGCCGGTGAGTTCGTCTGCTGTCTCGATGAAATCGAGGTGTTCGCTCAAGTCGCGCATGGTCGCAGCGTCGAAAATATTCGCCCCTGAATTTGGCCGATCAAAGGTCAGGAGGCAGACGCCATTCTGGTCGATTTCGCGCCGGACGGCGGGCGCCGCAGTGGATGAACTCATCGGGTTTAGTTTGGCCACTTTCGCGAAAAATCCAAGCGTTGTAGCGTCCGCTGTCTCAGCGGCCCCGCGGTTCACTCGGCGCTGAGGAGAACGGACGGGCAACAATTGCGCGCCACCAACGGCGGTGTTACAACCTCGTGGCCTCAGTCGGGGCTGGCCTTTCGCGCACTTATGGTTGGCAAGATTCTCCTACCCGAAATTCAAGGCATGATCGAAGCGCGGAATTTCGCCGCGCTCCGCGAATTATTTTCCGAGATGCCGCCGGCCGACGTGGCCGAGATCATCCTCGATCTGCCGGAAGACGAACAGGTCATCATCTTTCGCATCCTGCCGCACGCGCTCGCGGCCGATGTTTTTGAATATCTCGACGTCGATGTCGACGCGCAGCAGCAACTCTTGCGCGGCATGGCGCACGAGCAGGTGGTCTCGATCCTAAACGAGATGTCGCCGGACGATCGCACGGCGCTGCTCGAGGAGTTGCCGAGTGCCGCTGCCCGGCAACTCATTCGTCTGCTCACCCCGGACGAGCGCCGCGTGGCCCAGGCGCTGCTTGGTTATCCGGAAGGCAGCGTCGGCCGTTTGATGACGCCGGACCTGGTCGCGGTCGACGCGAGTTGGACGGTGGGCGAAGTGCTGGCCCACATTCGCCAGCACGGTCAGGACTCGGAGACATTGAATGTGATTTACGTGGTCGACGACCGGGGAAAACTGATCGACGACATTCGCATTCGCGAATTCCTCCTCAAGCCGCTCGAGACAAAAGTGAGCGACCTGATGGATGAAAATTTCATCGCGCTCAACGTGACCGATTCGCAGGAAGAAGCGGTCAACATTTTCCGAAAATACGACCGGAGCGCGTTGCCGGTGCTCGATTCCACCGGCGTGCTCGTCGGGCTGGTGACGATCGACGACATGCTCGACGTCGCGGAAGAAGAAGCGACCGAGGACATCCAAAAATTCGGCGGCATGGAGGCGATGGAGGAGCCGTATATGCGCATCCCGCTCTGGCGGATGGTGCGGAAACGCGCGACCTGGCTGGTCGTTCTGTTTCTCGGCGAAATGCTGACGGCGTCGGCGATGGGCTATTACGAGGGAGCGATTGCGAAGGCCGTCGTGCTCGCGCTTTTTCTCCCGATGATTATCTCGAGCGGCGGCAACTCAGGCTCGCAGGCGTCGATGCTGATCATCCGCGCGATGGCGCTCGGCGAAGTGACGCTGTCGGATTGGTGGCGGGTGATGCGGAAGGAAATCATCGCCGGCTTGATGCTCGGGTGTGTGCTCGGGGCGATTGGCTTTTTGCGGGTCGCGGTTTGGGCGCAATTTTCGAATGTCTATGGGCCGCACTGGATGCTGGTGGCGCTGACGGTGGGAATCGCGCTCATCGGAGTGGTGCTGTGGGGTTCGCTCTCGGGCTCGATGCTGCCCTTCATCCTCCGCCGGCTGGGAGCCGACCCGGCGACTTCTTCGGCGCCTTTTGTCGCGACGCTGGTCGATGTCACCGGGCTGGTAATCTATTTCAGCATCGCTCTCCTGATCTTGCGCGGGGCGATGTTGTAATCGCCAGTCGGTTCTCAGGCCGCTCCGAGCTCGGCGCTCGTTAGGCTGCGGGTCCTGATCTCGACCCACTCCCGGCGCGCCCGCGAATCGGCCACCGCCTGCACGACGCGCATGTAACGGACGCCGTCCTCGAAATCCGGGTGCGGGTTGATCCGGCCGCGCGATTTCACTGCGGCGATGAAGTCGTCTTCTACATGCCAGTTGGTCTCGAGCTCGGAAGTCAACTCGACCGGCTCCAAGTCGCGGTCTCCGATTCGACCGACGTACACAGCGTCGGAATCAAAGTCGTAAGCCAGCGTGCCGAGGTCGCCGTAAACCTCCAGCCGATCGGCCGGTGCATGGGCATCCACGCCACTGAATTCGAGCACGCCTTCGATCCCGTTCGCAAAGCTGCAGAGAACATTCAGCATATCCGGGATCAGGACTTCGTAACCCTGCCGCATCGGTTGCAAAATCTGGCCGCGCGCGAAAACGCCGCTGATGTCGCCAAACCAATGCTGCAGCACTTCCGCGTAGATCCCCAGAGTAAGGACATTGAGCCCGCTCATCTCGACCCGTTGCCGCCAATGCGCAGGCGCGTCGGGATCGAGAAAGGAACTTTGCAGGCTCTGCAATCGCAAATGATGCGGCCGTCCGATGATCCCTTCCGCGAGCAGCTTTTGCACAAGCAGATCGGCCCGCATGCCGTGGGGCGGCGGGCAAAGCATCGTGACCAGCTCGGGATAACGGCGCGAGGCGGTGAGCATTTCATTTGCTTCCGTCAGATCCATCGCCATGCGGGCCTGACAAAAGACATGCTTGCCCGCTTCCAGTGCCGAGATCGTGACTGCCGAGTGCATGTAGGGCGGCGTGCCGATCCAGATGATGTCGAGCTCCGGCACGCCTAACAATTCCGCCCAGTTCTGCATCGGCGTCGCGTGCGGCGCGTTTTCCCGGCAAAACTTGTCCGCACTTTCGTAGGTGGAATTGCAAATCGCGACCACCTCCACCGCGGGATGCCGCTGGAGGGCGGGAAGATGTCGCCGGCGCACGATTTCCCCGGCCCCGACGATTCCGACGCGCAGTTTGTGATTATTTTTTTGGTTCATTGGAAATGCAGCATCGACTCAATCCCGGGGAATCCGCATTTGACCACGGTTCATGACGGCTGTTCAACCTCCAATCTTCGCGCCGCCGCTAAGTGAAACTATTGCAACACGCTCGTCATGTTCCGGTAACGTTGTGGCTGCCACTGGACGGAAATTCTGAAAACGCTTGTGAGCAAAGGAAACGCTTGACCATTCCAGCGACCGACGGCAGCTTACGCCCCTCTCAAGCCCGGCTTATGTCAAAAGTTTGCAGCATCACAGGATCGAAACCCACGCGCGGCAGCGTTATTCACCGCCGCGGTATGGCGAAGAAAAAGGGCGGCGTCGGCCGTCACGTAACAAAGAACGTGCCCCGCACGTTCAATCCCAACCTGCGCGAACAACGCGTCTGGGTCGCCGAGCTGAAAAAATTTGTGCGCGTCAAAGTGACGGCGCGCGGACTCAAGACGATCAATAAGAACGGCGCTTACGCGACCTTGAAAAAGGCCGGGTTGATCGCCGCCTGATCTTTCCCTCCAGCGGCGCTATTCCGCGACCGGAACTTTTTCGTTCTCCGCTACCGTCTCGGGTTTCGTCTCAGCAACTTCCACGCGGGCGGGCTCGGGCGCCACTTCAGCGGCCGGACTTGATCCCGTTGAGTCGGAAACCGCGTCGTTCTCTTCCATCGGCGCGGGCGGCTGTTCCGCGACGTTTTCCACAGCCGCCGGTTCCTCGGCGACCGGCGTCTCCGCGACCGGTTCGTTAGTCGGGGCCGCCGCTTGAGCGTTTCCGTTCGGGCTGGTCCCCTTCGGCGGGGTGGGAGGTTTCATCCGCGGCAAATCGAGCGCGCCATCATTGAACTCGATCACGTGACCCTCGCCGATTAACCAATGCAGGTTGGAAGCAAGCGCGAGCTTCTTCTTTTCCGCATCGTCCGCTTCTCCCGATTCGTTAGGCTGAAGAATTTCCAGTAACTGCTTGCGGTTAATCCCCGGGTTCTGGTTGAGCGCCGCGAGGATGCCGACGACCGAGGCCGAGACCGAAGCACTGTCGTGCTGAAAGGGCCGGGCCCGGACAGGGGAGACAAAAAGCATCCCTTTGCGATGGCGAAAAACGTGGAGCGAGTGCTGGCGGAGGGCGGCGATCAGTTCCTGCATCATTGCCGTCGGGGAGCGAAATTCGCGCGCCCAGGCATCCTCAATTACCCGGCCTAACGACCGGTCGGGCAGGCGGCGGCTCTCCACGCCGTCGACGACGAATTCCGCGCCGTTCTTGAGCAGACCAGGCAGATACGTCTGCCGGAAGTGGCGCTCGGTCTCAGCCGCGTTGGAGAAAGTCAGCGGCGGCTCTTCCTGCAGAGTCAGATAGGTGGTCACGCTGCGCGCTTCTTCCTTCCAGCGTTCGACCGCTTCCGGATCGGTCGAGATCTCGACCTGCCGCTGGTATTCCGGGAAACTCATGCGCCGGCTGAAGCGCTGCTCGTAAAGCGCACGGAGCTGCGGTTGGTAGGCGTGATGGTTGGTTGGGCCTAACAATGTGCCGCTCAGCCGGCAGCGCGCGACCGAGGTAAAGTTGCCCTTGATCGGCTCCGACTGCGTGACCTCGGTCCGATAATAGTGGTCTTTCTGATTCAGGAATGCGCCGTTTTCCAAGATCCGGCGATCGCTCGCCACGGGGCCGTTTCCACCCATCTGCACCAATTCGCTGCTCTTTGAAGTGAGTCGCACGTTGTAGCGTTCCGGCTTGTCGAGAAACATCCGCGCGAGCGAGAAAACCGAATAGGCCAAATGACCGGCCTTGATCTGCGCAAGAACGTTTTCCAGGACGCGTTCATCTGGCAGAAAACGAATGTCGACGGCCGGCGGTGGCGCGACCGGTTCCACCGGGCGCCGCGCTTCCGGGGCGTGTCCGGCGCCGGGACGTCGATCCCGTTCCCGAGCGTCGCGCCCGCGTTCTTTGGCGCGGGGCGGCCGTGGCCCACGGTCGCGCCGGTCTCCGCCGCCGCCACCGCGCCGATCGCCGCCCCCGCGGCGGTCGCGCTGGCCGGGCGCAACGTTGTCTTCGCCGGCAAAGTCGGCATAGCGGTTTTCGGGAGGCGTTTCTTTCACCCAGGCGGGCAAAAACTTCAGATCAAATAGATCCGGTGCGCTCTTCTCCTCAGACATAGGAGTCTGTACGCGAAGGCGGACGGTTGTAAAATCGGAGACCCCTATTTCAGAGCAAACAAAGAGCACCCCGGCCCGCGAAATAAATTGACAACGAATCCAATTATTTTAGTTGCCAACGTGTCGCGGCGCCTTTAAGCCGTCACCCACAGAAGCCAACCAAGGAGAAATATTTGTATGTCGGATAAACCGATCGAAGAAAAAGTGAAGGACATCATCGTCGAGCAGCTCGGCGTGAATCCGGAGCAGGTCACACCCAACGCGTCGTTCATCGAGGATCTCGGGGCCGATTCGCTCGACATCGTCGAGCTGGTGATGGCGTTTGAAGAAGAATTTTCGGTGGAAGTGCCGGACGAAGATGCGGAGAAGCTGCAGACCGTCGGCGACGTCGTGAAGTACATCGAAGAAAAGGCGGCGAACAAACCAGAATAAGCCGCTGCCTGCAGCGTCTCTCGTTAGTGCGACCTAAAACACGGCTTCGGCCGTGTTTTTTGTTTCCAACCCTTTGCAGATCGGGCCTAACGGGAGAAAATAGGAACAGTGAAGAATTTCGACTGGCTGAGCGCTCCCCTTTTCGATCTCGCCGGGCATCACATCTCGCTCCTGGGGGTCGCGGCCTTTGTCGGCCTGATGGCGCTCGGGTTCATCTTCGCCAAGCTCGTCCAGAGCGCATTCGTTAGGCGATTTCTCAGCCGCTTCAAGCTCGACGCCAATTTCGTCGCCATCATCACGACGATCCTGAGCGTCGCGTCCCTCGTTTTCTTCACCGTCAGCGCCGTCAACGGTCTCGGCATCCCGCTCGCCTGGAGCGCGCCGCTGCCGGGTGTGCCGATCAGTCTCCTCCAGCTTTTTCTCCTCGTCGGCCTGCTCCTCCTGGTCTTCTGGCTCTCCTCGCGGACGAAGCGTTTTCTCTTTAATCGCTTCCTTGTCCACAGCGGGCTCGATCGCTCGCTCCAGTACGCGATCTCGCAGATCGCCTCCAACGTCGTCCTCGTCGTCGGCGTTTTTATCGTCCTGCAAAATACCGGCATTCACCTCGAGGCCCTGACGGTTTTTGCGGGCGCGGTCGGCGTTGGGATCGGGTTTGGCCTGCAAAACATCACGAGCAATTTCATCAGCGGCCTCGTCATCCTGGCAGAGCGTCCAATCACGATCGGCGATCGGGTCGAAGTCGGCGGCGTAACCGGCCAGGTGCAGAAAATCCGGGCGCGCAGCACGGTCATCGTGACGAACGACAACATCACGACGATCGTGCCTAACCAGAAGTTTATCGACTCGCCGGTCACGAACTGGACCTACGGCGACAAGCGGGTGCGATTCCGCATTCCGGTCGGAGTCGCCTATGGGAGCGACGTGGAATTGGTCCGCAAGAAGCTTATCGAGGCAGGGGAAGAGGATCCCCACACCCTGGACGATCCGGCGCCGAGCGTTTTCTTTGTCGGCTTCGGAGACAGCTCGCTGGATTTTGAGCTCGTGGCCTGGAGCGATGAGATGAGCCATCGCCCGGCCCGTTACCGGAGCGACCTGAATTTTGCCATTCATGGCAAACTCAAGGAAGGCGGAATCGAGATTCCGTTTCCGCAGCGCGACCTCAATATCCGCAGCGGGGTCTTGCGCGTGGAGAACGCGCGGACCGGGAAAGACCGGCCGGACAAAGAATCGTCCTAGGGAGCGAAGCGGGCGCAGCTTGAAAAAAAGCCCGTATTCGCTGATGAATACGCATTCTAAGTAAAGCTCCCTTCCTTTCCTCGAGGCGTGTGAAACGCAAGCCATCTGGCACCACGGTCCAGATTCCGCAGGGCTTTGCCACGCTTGTCACCCTCGAGCAGTTACAGGACTGCCCAGCCTGGCACGACGCTTTTAGCGACAAGTGCAAAGACTACCGCTTTTACGAGCTGATCGGTACCACCCTGACCGACACCTTTGATTATTTCTTCCTCGTCCTGGAGGACAGGGAACATCGCGTCCGTGCCATCCAGCCTCTCTTTTTCGTTAGGCAAAACCTGACCGAGGGAGTGACTGGCCCGACGCGCTCTGCGATCGATCGAATCCGGCGGAAGTTCCCGCGCTTCCTAACCATGAAAACACTCATGGTCGGTTGCACGGCCGGGGAAGGTCATATCGGCGCCGTCCGTCCCGAAGACGCCGACTGGGCGGCGGAGGCGCTCCATTCCTGCCTGAGACGTTTCGCCCGGGAATCGCACGCCTCGCTCGTCGTCCTGAAAGATTTTCCCGCGCGCTATCGCGAGCCGTTCCAGAGTTTTTCCAGCAACGGCTACACCCGCGTCGCGAGCATGCCGATGACTCGGCTCTCGCTTCATCATCGCGGATTTGAGGAATACGTAGCCTCGTTAGGCTCAGCCACCCGCAAGAACCTGCGGCGAAAGTTTCGGCAAACCGCCGCGCGCGCCCCAATCAGCTTCGAAGTCCTGACGGATGTGACATCCGTCATCGACGAGCTTTACCCGCTTTACCTCCAGGTCCACGCGCGCTCGAAATTGCATTTTGAAACGCTCACCCCGGAATATTTCTGCCGGCTGGGCCGCGAAATGCCGGAGCGCACCCGGTTCTTCGTTTGGCGGCAGGAGGGCAAGGCGATCGCCTTCAGTCTCTGCATGGTGCACGACGGCACGATTTACGACGAATATCTCGGGCTCGATTATCGCGTCGCCTTTGATCTGAATCTCTACTTTTACACCCTGCGCGACATCATCACCTGGGCGCTTGAGCAGCGTTTGAAGTCCTATTGCAGCAGTCCGCTCAACTATCACCCCAAGCTGCACCTCGGCTGCGAATTGGTGCCGCTCGATCTCTACGTGATGCACACCGCTACCCTGCTCAATCCCATTTTCCGGCGCGCCCTCCAGTTCCTCCAGCCGACCCGGCACGATCCGGTTCTACGGAAATTCGCGAACGCGCACGAACTTTAGAGCGTGTCCAACAAGTCTGTCATCTTGAGCGAAGCGAAGGATCTCTGACCATTGCCGCGGGCTGAGGATTCGGAAACAGTCAGAGATGTTTCGCTCCGCTCAATCATGACAACACAAAAAGGCGATTTTTTAGAGGGCCGGACTCATTTCTCGACGCCCCGCCGTCTCGTTAGGCCGTGACCCGTTTGCTTCGAGGCTGGTTCCTTAATCCGTGGTCGCAGCTGGCGATTTGCGTCCTGCTCGCCACGGCCGCCGAGATCTTCCTGAAGCTCGGCGCCCAGGCCACGGCAAATCCGGCTGATCCCTGGTCGTGGACCGGATTGACCGGCCTCCGTTCCGGCTGGGTCTGGTGGGGCATTCTGGCCTCGGTCGTCAGTCTTTTTAATTGGCTCGCGACCATTCGAAAACTTCCCCTAACGGTCGCGTTTCCAGTCGGGAACGCCGTCCACATCCTGGTTCCGTTGAGCTGCTGGATCTTTCTCGGCGAGGCAATCCTGCCGCGGCGCTGGCTCGGGATCGGGCTCGTGCTGGTCGGTCTCCTCATCGTCGCCAAGCCAGCCGCCAAACTGGAGGAACGCCTGTGACTTTTTTTGCCGCCTTCCTCATCGTCCTGACGGTGACCTGTTTCGTGGCCGGGCAAATCCTGCTCAAGCACGCGATGGACATCACCGCGCGGGAATCCTATTCGCGGCTCCACGCCGTTCGCGTCTTCGCGGCCGCGATCGGCGCTTTCGCGGTCAATTTCTTCGTCAATATCGGCCTCCTCCAGCGTTTTGATCTGAGCTATTTTTTTCCGTTTCAGGGCTTGAGCGTGATTCTTATCGCATTCGCGGGCGCCTGGATTTTGCAGGAAAAATTGAGCCTTCGCCTAACGATTGGCTCGATCATCATCGCGCTCGGGGTGGCGCTCGTCTCGGTCAGCTAACCGGAGAACGGGCGAGCAAAGGAAGCAGCCGCCGAAGGGCGCGCAGGTTTGTTTCCCGGCCGGCAACCGGATCGCGTGCCGATAGTTTGGGGTGATCCATTTCCGCGACGAAACGTTGCTTGCGCCGCGCATAAACCGGCGGCGACCATGCGCCGCAGATATCTCCCGCGACGATTCGGTTCCCGAGCATTTCGAGCGCCCAGGCCAGATCCTCCACGCTGAAGCGGCCGTTTTCCCAGTTGGTCACGGCTTCATCCGCCTGCAGGCAATCGAGATCGATCGTGACGTAAACTTCCGCGGGGCCGAGTTGAGAAAGAAAGTCCGCAAATTTCACGCGCCAATTCCCGCGCAAGATCGCACCGCGCCGGCCCTGCTCTTTCACGCTGCGGCCATCTGCCCAGGGATGAACTTCCAGCCGGCCAGCTCGCTCGGCGCGGTTGTTACCGAAGATTCGACCCGGCCACCAGCACTCGAAATTTCCACAGCCCCACACACTCACCCGCTCCACCTGCGGGAGCTCGAGCGCGCGATTGACCCAGCCGCCGCAGCACCACGTCGGCGGACGGATGTCCCAGTCCGGATGATTATCGAACGAAAGCACGGTGGCTCGGCCGCCCAGTCGGCGCAGCCAAAGTGCGCTCAGGTGATGAAAATCGCCCGAGCCGTAAACCAGGAAAGCCGGCAAGCCCCCTTCCTGTTCTCGATAAAATTTCTCAATTTCGCGCGGTGGCGCAGAGAAGCGGAGGATCGGCCCCCACTTCCTCAGATCGCGCGTCTCGAGTCCCAATTCCGACGCGTTCCAGGCATCGTCGAGATTCAGATGGAGGACGTTTTCACGGCGTTCGCTCATGCAAAAATTTTCGCAGATTCAGGCGCGCAACCGGCACCAATCAATCGATCCATAATTGCTATCGCCAAGAAAACCAACAACTCGAAAGCACACGAGAAGCCGGACGAACGAGGCCTCCTCTGCCGGATCCAGGATGCTTTCCGGGTGGCGGCCCGCAGAACATCCATTGTCCTTGGGACCGCCTGGGCGTTCATGGCCGCGGTCGCGATAATCGTGGTGTGGGGTTTGACCGGGCACATTTTCCATTACTCCGACACCTGGCAGCTGATCATCAACACCGGGACCACGATCGTCACTTTCCTGATGGTTTTTCTTATCCAAAACACCCAGAACCGCGACTCGAAAGAGATTCAGCTCAAGCTCGACGAACTCATCCGCAGCGTGGCCGGGGCGCGCAATCACCTGATGGATCTGGAAGCCCTCTCCGACGAGGAACTGGAGAAATTTCAGCGGGAATTCGAGCGCCTGCGCAAGCGGTCCGAGAGAACGGCGGAGACGGTTAGCAGGGTCGGCCGCAAAGTAAATTCAAGCTGAGGGCGAAGGGCGCGCTTCGCCGGAGCGGATGAATTTCGGCCCGGATGGGCAAAGGCGGAAGACCTCGCAGTTGTGACAATCCGGCTTGCGGGCGAAGCAGCGGCGTCGGCCGTGCCAGATGAGCCAGTGACTCCAGTCGGTCCAATCCTTTTGCGGGATCAGCTTCATCAGGTCGCGTTCGATCTTTTCCGGGTCCTGCTGAGTCGTTAGGCCAAGCCGCTGCGAAAGCCGCGCGACGTGGGTATCGACGACGATGCCCTCGTCTTTGTGAAAGGCGTTTCCGAGAACGACATTCGCCGTCTTGCGGCCGACCCCGGGTAAAGCGTGCAGCTCCGCCATGGTCATCGGCACCTGGCCGTCGTGCTTCTCCTCGATTGCGGCGGTCGCGGCTCGAATGCTCTTGGTTTTGTTGCGGAAGAAACCGGTCGACTGGATCGCCTTCTCCAGCTCTGCCGGCGGGGCGGCGGCGAACGCAGCTGCCGAACGGTAACGCTTGAAGAGCCCGGGCGTGACGAGGTTGACCCGCTTGTCGGTGCACTGTGCGGAGAGGATGGTCGCGATCAGCAACTGGAGCGGCGTCTTGAAATCGAGCTCACAATGCGCGTCGGGATAAACCTTTGGCAGCGCTTCCACCAGCTTTTTTGCCCGCTCACTGCGCGTCATTGCCTAACGAGCTAACGGTTGCGCGCCTCCGGCCGTCAGGCGGAGGATGGAACTGGATCGAGATATGGCGCGAGCTTCTGTTCCAACTGCGGCGGAACGTGCGCGACCAGTTCCGCAAATTCGCCTTCATAGTGCAATTCAAGCACATGCCCAATTCGATGCACCTCTGCGAGAAGGGCTGATTCGCTCTGCGGGACCTTGTAGCGGCAACGCAGACGCCAAGAACGCAGCGTATTTTGCAGAGCCGGGATTAATTCCTCCACGCCCTCCCCGGTTCGGGCGGAGATCGCGACGCTGCCCGGAAATTTCTCGAGATGCGCCTCGACCATGCTCCGGTCGGGGACGGCGTCGATTTTGTTAAAGATGATGAGCGTCTGCTTGCCGTAAGCACCGATTTCCTTGATCACCGCATCGACGGCGGCCATGTGCTCATCGAGCCGGGGATGACTCGCATCGACCACGTGAATAAGCAGATCAGCCTCGACCACTTCCTCGAGCGTGGCCTTGAAGGACTCGATGAGAGTGTGCGGCAGTTTCCTCAGAAAACCGACGGTGTCGGTCAGGAGAACCCGCTGTTTGTTAGGCAAGGTCAGGCTGCGCGTTGTCGGGTCGAGCGTCGCGAAAAGTTTATCCTCCGCCACCACGCCCGCGCCCGTGAGAAGATTCATGAGAGTCGATTTGCCAGCATTGGTGTATCCGACTACCGCCGCCACCGGCCACTGGTGACGTTTCCGCCCCTGGCGCTGGACCGCGCGATGTTTGCGCACTTCCTCCAGGTCGCGCTCCAGGCGAGCGATCCGTTCCTGGACGCGCCGGCGATCGACTTCGAGCTGCGTTTCACCGGGGCCGCGCGTTCCGATTCCGCCGGTCTGGCGGGAAAGGTGAGTCCACATTCTCGTTAGGCGCGGGAGCAGGTATTGCAATTGCGCGAGCTCGATCTGCAGGCGCCCTTCCCGGCTCCTGGCACGCTGCGCGAAGATGTCGAGGATGAGCTGGGTGCGATCGAGCACTTTGCGCGAGAAAAGGTTTTCCAGGTTCCGGCCCTGCGCGGGCGAGAGTTCATTGTCGAAAATGACCGACGTCACCTGCTGATCCTGAAACGATTCCTTGATCAGCTCCGCCTTCCCTTTGCCGATATAAAACGGCGCGGTCGGCGTCTGCAACTTCTGCGTGACAATGTCGACCACGTGCGCGCCGGCGGAGTTGGCCAGTTCGCGCAATTCGTCAAGCGAGTCGCGCAAATCCCATTTCGAAATGCCGTCTTTTTCGAGTCCGATGAGGAGCGCGCGTTCCTGTCCGCGGTGCGGCTGGATCTCAATCATTCAGAGGGTGGCAAAAGGGAAACCTTTTGCAGGATCCAATCGACGGCAGCTGCGTGATCCTTAAACAGAGACAAATTCAGTGATTCCAGATTAGGTTGCCGCCGAAACCAGGTCAACTGTCTTTTGGCATAACGGCGGGTTGCCTGCTGAATCGCCGCTGCGCATTCTGCCTGGCTTATTTTTCCTTCCAAGAGAAGACGAATCTGTTCGAGACCGAGCGTCTTCCCGGCGGTCGAGCTCAATTTCCCGAGCCGCGCAACTTCCTCGGTCACGCCCTCGCGAAACATTTCGTCCACCCGTCGATCGATCCGGGCATACAGCTCGTTTCGTTCGCGAAAAACAAAAACACCTCGCAGATCGGCGGCTTCCTGCGCCCATTCGGAACGCTGCTCGGAGGCCGGCCGGTTGGTCAGCGCGAAAATTTCCAGCGCCCTAACGACTCGGCGCTTGTTCTGGCGATCGATGGTTTTTGCGCCTAACGGATCGACCGCGAGAAGGCGCCTGTTCAATTCCTCGAGCGGGAGCGCGTCGAGTTCCGCGCGTAATTTCGAATCGACCGGAGGGAGCGGCGCCAGCCCATGAGTCAGCGCCTTGAGGTAAAGTCCGCTTCCGCCCGCTACGATCGCCAGCCTTCCGCGCCGGTTGATTTCCTCGATCGCGCTCCTGGCCAATTCGCGAAATTTCGCCGCGTCCATTGCCTCGCTCGGAGGCACCACGCCGACCAGATGATGGGGCGCCTTGCGCAGAATCGTTTCACTGGGCTGCGCCGTGAGAGTGGCCAGGCCGCGATAGATCTGGAACGCATCGGCGTTCACCACTTCCGCGCCGCAGCGCGCGGCGACATCGGCGGCGAGTTCGCTTTTCCCGCTCGCGGTCGGCCCGACGATGAAGAAGGCGTTTTTCACTGGGTGGCCCAATGTGGGAGGCCCAAACAAAAACCGGGAGACCCGGCGCCTTGCGGCGACCTGATCTCCCGGTTTCGAAGGACGCTGTTGTTAGTCGCGCGAATGACTGTCCGATTTCGCGCCGCTGACCACGAGCTTGCGGCCCAGGAATTCCTTGTCGTGCAATTCCGCCACCGCCCGCTTGGCCTCTTCGACCGATTGCATCTGGACGAAAGCGAACCCCTTGGAGCGTTCGTTATGCTTGTAGGTCACCACTTCCGCGTTCTGCACCTGGCCGACGCCGTTGAAGAGCTCGAAGAGATCGCTCTCCGTCGCTTCGAAGGACAAGTTGCCGACGTAAAGACGCGGCGTCGTTACCTCGATCGACTCAGGTTTGCGCGAAACGCGCTCGGGCCGGGACGCACCATTGCGAGCCGGCGGCGAACCGTTGCGCGCCGCCCGCACGGGTGCGGACGGTTTTGCTGGACTAGCGGCGCCTCCAAAGAAGGCCGTGATTTTCTGCCAAAAGCTCTTTTTTGCGGGAGCCTTCGCCACCACGCGTTCGTCGCGTGTGTCGAACCGCCGTCGGGAACCCCCACGACGCGGACGTCGCGAGTTTCTCCCGGGGGATTGAGATTTCATAATGATCCTCGGTATTAAACCAGTTGCGTTGTGGGCAGAGCGCATCATGCGATGCACAGTCCATGGCGCGCGGACCTCGAAAGGTCGCTTCAAGCAGCTCAAGAGCAGTCTGCGCAGCCGGAGGAAACTCCGCCTCGTGTGGCTGGGAAACGGGCAAAAGTCTGTCCGTCTGCGATCTCCTTGGCGGCCTGCTGGTCGAAAGTGACGAGTAAGCCGGCTTCATTTTTCCAAAAACTGGACGATCGCGGGGAGCAGGCACACGCCTGGGTTCCCCAGCACCCGCGCACACTATTCCCGAGGAGGACGTTATTGCAAGAATGAAATCCGGGAGGCCGGAAGCGCGGGTTCAGCCCGATTTATTAGGCTCCGTCAGGCCAAGTTCGCTTCCTCCACTCGTGGTTGGGCTACGAAAAATTTCCGAATGTAAAGAAGGTAGGCGAGATAAGGGACCGTGAAGATCAGGGTCGACCACATCATGGCCCGGCCTTGCAGCATTGGCATCCCTTGCAAGAGCTTCAGTTGCTCGGGCGAATAGCCCATCGCTGCGTAAATCTCGCTCAGATCGTGGCGCGCGTAGGTCATCAAACTCGAGAGGCAAAACAAAACCATTCCCAAGAAAATGATCCACCAGCCACGGCGATCGAGCCGGTAAAGTGCCCACGCGCCATAGGCCCAGACGGCGGCGAGCACGAGATAGACCGCCGTTCCCGCCGGACCGGAAAGCACCAGCCCGAAAAACGGCGTCACAGAATGAAAGACCGACATGAGTGCCATGCAAAAAGCCCCGAAGATCAGCCAAAGAACCACCCCGAGGACAGGCAACGGACAACGATCGGTCCAGCGGATGACCGGATCGCGCGCTTCGCATGTCGCTTTCACATTTTTCCCCCCGTAAAAAAGAGCCCAGATCAAGGGCAGACAAAC
>DASXYO010000250.1:0-11706 GCA_036502465.1 Chthoniobacterales bacterium | reverse complement strand
ATCGACCAACTGGTCGAAGTCGCGCTCCGCGCCCTTTCCCCCGGGATCAACGATCCTTTCACCGCCATCACCTCCATCGAATGGCTCGGAGCCAGCCTCATCCGGGTGGCGGAAAGGAAGATGCCATCGCGCTGGCGTTACGATGAGAAAGGGCAGCTCCGCATCATCACGGACGCGACCGATTTCGAGGGTATCGCCAATGCCGCCTTCAACCAGCTCCGGCAATACGGTTGCAAAAGCGTCGCGGTCACGATCCGGCTCCTCCAAGTGCTGGCCCGGATTGGGCCGCACGTCGTTAGGCAAAACGACCTTGTCATTCTCAGCGGCCACGCCCAAAAGGTGCGGGACGACGGTATCGCCGCGGCCGTCAGCGAGCCGGACCAGCGCGACATCGACCAAGCCTTCGGCCGCGCACGCGAAGCCCTGATGAAGGCGGGTCGTTAGGCCAATTAAAAGTCGCGCCGGGGATTGGTCTGCAAATATTCCGTGATCGCGGCCAGAAAAGGCTCCGAGAAATCCTTCAACTTCTGTTCCCCGACGCCGGGAATGCGGCGGAACTCCGCCGCCGTCGTCGGATAACTGCGCGCCATTTCGCGCAGCGCGACGTCGGAAAAAATCACGTAAGCCGGCACGTTGCGCTCATCCGCGAGATTCCGCCGCACGAGCCGCAAATCTTCGAAGAGCGCTTCGTCGCACTCGATCTCGCCCGCGCGTTTTCTCGTCTTCGCGGCCGGCTTTTCGACCACTTTGGTGAGCTTGATTGGCGTCCGCCCGCGAAGTGCTTCGCGACCGGCGGCGGTCACCTGGAGAGTGGCAAATTTCCCCGGGGCCACCTCCACTAAGCCGAGACGCAGGAGTTCGCGTCCGATCGCCTGCCAGGCGTCGCGCTTCAATTCGCTGCCGATCCCGTAGGTCGAGATTTCGTTATGCCCGCGCTGGCGGATAGCTTCCGTGTCGGCGCCGGTCAGCACTTCGACGATGTGATTGAGCCCGAAGGCGAAGCCGCTTTTCTGCTGCACGCGCAGGACGCAGGAGAGAAATTTCTGGGTCGCGACTGTGCCGTCGAATGTCTCGCGCGGGTTGAGGCAGTTGTCGCAGCCGTTGCAGGATTCGTTAGGCCGTTCCTCGCCGAAATAGCGCAGCAGGGTGGTGCGCCGGCACTCGCGGGTCTCGGCGTAGTGCACCATCTGGCGCAATTGTTCGCGCGCGATGCGCGCTTCGCTTTCGCTTTTCTCGTCGATGAAACGCGTTTGTTTCACCACGTCGCCGGGATTGAAGAGAAGAACGCAGTCGCTCGGCAAACCGTCGCGGCCGGCGCGGCCCGTCTCCTGGTAATAGCTCTCGATATTCTTCGGCAGGTCGTAGTGCACAACGAAGCGGACGTTCGGCTTATTGATCCCCATCCCGAAAGCGATCGTCGCGCTCACCACCCGCGCGTCGTCTCGCAGAAACATCTCCTGGTTGCGCGAGCGCTCCCCGGCCTCGAGTCCAGCGTGATACGGGCGGGCCGCGATCCCGTCCGCGTTTAGCTTGGCCGCCACCGAGTCGGCCGTCTTCCGGCTCGCACAATAAACAATCCCGCTGTCGTTAGGCCGGGTCCGCAGCAGATCGAGCAGCTGATCGTAGGGCGAAGCCTTCGGAAGAACTTTGTAGGTCAGGTTCGGACGATCGAAACTGGCGACGTAACATTTCGGGTCGCGCAGCTTCAGTTGTTCGAGAATATCGGTCCGCACCCGCTCCGTCGCGGTTGCGGTCAGTGCCATGATCGGGACCTCCGGCAAGATCTCCCGTAGCCTGGCGAGGGCGCGATATTCCGGCCGGAAATCGTGTCCCCACTCGCTGATGCAGTGCGCTTCGTCGATCGCAATCTGAGTAACGTTCCACTCCCTAACCTTCTCGATAAACGACTCGAGCATGAGCCGCTCGGGCGCGACGTAGAGGAGGCGAAACTCGCCGTTATACAAGCCGCGCAAACGGGCGCGCGCCTGCGTTTCATCGAGCGCTGAATTGAGAAAGGTGGCCGCCACCCCGCTCGCCTGCAGGGCATCAACCTGGTCCTTCATCAGAGAAATGAGCGGCGAAATGACGATCGTTAGGCCAGCCCGGAGGAGAGCCGGCAGTTGAAAACAAAGCGACTTCCCGCCGCCCGTTGGCATAAGGGCGAAAACATCGCGCCCGCCGAGCGCGTCGCGCACGATCTCTTCCTGCAACGGCCGGAAGGCGTCGTAGCCGAAGTTATCCTTGAGGGCGGTCCTGAGGTCCATTCCTGATATCTATTTTGCGAGCCGGATTCGCGCCAGCGAAAAGCACCGAGGCGTCATGAAACAGAGCGAATTCCCCTTTATTCACCCACGAATTGCCGGAATGGCTGGCCGCTTTTGTAAAGCTTGAGGCGTGTTTCTCCCCGCTTGCGCTGTTCCGCCGTCGGAATTTTGCTCGTCAGGTAGCGCGTCTCCCATTTCACCGCTTCATCGTAGCGGCCGAGCTCGGCACAAACCGCGGCCTCGGTGTCGAGCAGCGCGGGTTCGTTAGGCGCCATCTCCAATGCCTCCTTCATCGCTTCGTCGGCCCGCCGTCCGTCGCGCACTTTGTCGTCGGGCGCGGTCGCGAGAAGCCAGGCCAGGTTGTTATAGAACCAGGCCGACTTTTGTCCGTGCTCCTCGGCCGCGGCCAGCTCGCGTTGCGCCCCCGCATAATCGCCCACCCGGGAAAGCGCGTAGGAATAATTGAGCCGCAGGACGGAGTTGTCCGGCATCAGGTCGACCGCTTTTTTTGCATCCTGCGCGGCCTCGGGAAAATGACGGAGCCAGTTGTGAATCGAGGCGCGCAGCTGATATGACTCGGGATCGTTAGGCGTGAGTTCGATCGCGCGGTTGGCGTCTTGCAGGGCGAGGTCGCGCTCCTCTTTTTTGCGATACAGTGAACTGCGCAGCCGGATTGCGGCCGGAGCCGTGCCGGGATCTTCCAGGGCTTTGCCGGCGTCGGCGATGGCCGCGTCTGTTTCGCCTTCGCCAGAATGGGAGATGGCGCGCCGCAGGAAATCCGCCGGCGTCTCCGCTTTCGCTTTGCCGAGCGCGCGAAAATCAGCTTTCGCCTTTTCCAGTTCGCCGAGCGAGCGGTAGGTGTCGGCGCGGGTGGCGCGCGCTTCGAAAGAGTCTGGGTTGAGCTTGAGCGCGGCATCGCAATCAGCCATCGCCATTTTGAATTGCGTGCGCTCATAATAGGCGCGCCCGCGGCCGGCCAGCGAGTCGCTCGCTTCCGGGTTGAGACGGATGGCCATGGAAAGATCGGCGATCGCGGGATCGGCCTTCGCCTGCTGGAGCAAGACAAGCCCTCGCACTTCATAGGCCTGCCAGAATTTTTGCTGGAGGTGGATCGCCTGCGACGCCTCCGTGATGGCTTCGTCGAGCTTCCCCAGGCGCCAGAGGCAAAAGGCTTTCTCGCGGAAAATTTCCGCGACCTTTTCATCGCGTTTGCGCGCTTCTTCGGCGTCGGCCAGCGCGCCGGTGTAATCTCCTTTCTCTTCCTTGGTGTAGGCGCGAACAAGATACGACGCGTAATTTTTCGGATCGAGCTTCACGAGTTGCTCGGCATCCTCCAACGCCCGCGCGTTCTCGTTCCAGTAGGCCCAAATGCGGTTGCGCGCCCGGTAGGCACGCCAGGTTTTCGGTGCAAACCCAATCGCGGTCGAGAGATCGACGATCGCCTTGCGATATTCGCCCTTCTGGTAAAAGGCAATCCCGCGCGTGGCGTAGGCGTCGGCGAAATCGAGGACCAGCTCGAGCGCCTTGCTGGCATCAGAGATCGCCTCGTTAGGGCGGTTGTCATCGATCAGGACGCGGGCGCGACAATTCCAGGCCCGGGCCAGCTTTGGATCGAGCTGAATCGCCTTGGTCAGATCGGCGATGGACTCGGCGAGTGGCGCCTTCGGATATTTCGCCCAACCGCGAGCCACCCAGGCTTCGCCGTTTTTCGCATCCAGCTTGATGGCTTCGTTGGCGTCGGCGAGAGCCTTGTCGGTATCGCCGAGTTGATCATAGACGCCGGCGCGGGCGATGTAGATGCGGGCGTTTTTGGGATCGCGGGCGATTCCTTCCGTGTAGGCCGCGATCGCCGCGGGGTAATCGCCATTATCGAGAGCGGTGTCGCCGCGGATGGTGGGATCGTCGCCGGTCGCGGCATTCAGCCTAACGATTAAAAATCCGGTAACGAGCAGACTGGAAACAATGGTCCGGAGCGAGGAACAGAAGATCTGGGACATAACGGCGGGGATTTTAATCAAATCGCGAAACGTGGCGAGCACATTTTTGCCGCCGCGCTTCCGGATTTTTGCCGGTCGTTAATCCAAAGTCTGGCGGTAGCGCTTCACTCCGATGGTCAGCGCGACGAGCGCAAAGAGTCCGATCTCCCAGAGCTGAAGCGAGATGTCGCCGAGCGTATTCCCTTTCAATAAAATCCCGCGCACGATGCGCAGAAAATGGGTCAGCGGAAAAATTTCCCCGATGATCTGCGCCCAGTGCGGCATGCCGCGAAACGGAAACATGAAACCGGAAAGCAGGATCGACGGGAGGAAGACGAAAAAAGTCATCTGCATCGCCTGAAGCTGATTTTTCGCGATCGTCGAAAAGGTGATGCCGAGCGCGAGATTGGCTGCGATAAAAACCAGCGCCACGACAAGCAAAAGCAGGATGCTGCCCTGCATCGGGACATGAAACAGGAAATGTGCGGCGAGCAAAATCACGCCGACCTGGATGTAGCCGACCATGATGTAAGGCACGATTTTTCCGATCAGGACTTCGCTGGGCCGGGTCGGCATGGAGAGGAGATTTTCCATCGTGCCCCGCTCGCGTTCGCGGGTGATGGCGAGACCCGTGATGAGGATCATGGTCATGGTGAGAATCACGCCCATCAGGCCGGGCACGATGTTGTATTGCGTCACCACTTCCGGGTTGTAGAGCGCGTGGACGCGCAGATCGATCGGGCCGTCAGTCGCCTTGAGCGAAGCGAGCGGTCCTTTCAGATCGTCTTGCAATGCATTGTTAATCAACGCGCCTAACGAGCCGAGGGCGTTGCCAGTGGCGGCCGGATCGGTCGCGTCCGCCTCCACCAGGATGGCCGGCCGGTCCCCCCGCAAGAGATCGCGGCTGAAATTTTCCGGGATATTGATGACGAACTGGACCTGCCCGCGGGCCAGCAGTTCGCGGCCTTCCGCCTCCGTCCGGACTTGCCTGACGAAATCGAAATAGGTGCTGTTTTGCATCGCAGCGAGAACCGTCCGCGCCTGCGGCCCGCGATCGGCCAGGAGGACGGCGGCCGGCAGATGGCGCGGGTCGGCATTGATCGCGTAACCAAAAAGCGTCAACTGGATAAGCGGAATGCCGAGCATCATGGCAAAGGTGAGCCGGTCGCGCCGCATCTGGGTGAATTCCTTCACGATGATGCCGCGCAACCGATGGAAGGAAAAATGACCTCTCACGGCGTGGCAAAGTTGTCGGTCGATTCCTGCATCAGATTAATGAAGGCATCTTCCAGGCCGGAAGGAATCTGCCGCCAGTCATAAGGCGGCTTGCGAAAGGGAGCGATGGCGCGCTCCAACGCGGCCGGGTCATCGCTGCTCACATGCAGTGCTGTTCCAAAAGCAACCGCCTGTTGCACGCCAGGTTGGTCGCGCAGTTGCGCGGCGAGTTGCAGCAGATCGGGGCCGGTCACCGACCACGTCGTTAGGCCAACTTGCGCGATGACTTCGTCGACCGTCCCGTCGGCGAGCAATTTGCCATAGGAAATATAGGCGAGACGATGACAGCGCTCGGCTTCATCCATGTAGTGGGTGGTAATGAGAAAAGTCAGGCCGGCGCCGGCGAGCAGATGAATCTGTTCCCAGAAATCGCGCCGCGCTTTCGGATCAACGCCCGCCGTCGGCTCGTCGAGGAGAAGCAATTTCGGACGATGAATGAGACAGGCGGCGAGCGCGAGCCGCTGTTTCCAACCGCCGGAAAGTTGACCGGCGAGCTGATGTTGCCGCCCCTCGAGGCCGAGCTGTGCGATGCTTTGCCTGACGGCGTCGCGCCGGTTCTTCATGTCGTACATCCGGGTCACGAATTCGAGGTTTTCCTGGATGCTCAAGTCTTCCCAAAAACTGAAGCGCTGCGTCATGTAACCGACCTCGCGCTTGATCGCTTCGCTTTCTCTGACGACGTCGTAGCCGAGCACCTGGCCGCTCCCGTCATCCGCGCGCAGCAGGCCGCAAAGCATGCGAAGGAAAGTGGTCTTGCCGCTGCCGTTAGGCCCGAGGAATCCGTAAATCTCGCCACTCCGCACCTTGAGATCGACATGATCGACCACGGTGCGCGCGCCGAAGCGCTTGGTCATTCCGCGCACATCGATCGCCTGCTCGCCGTTTTTCATTGCCTAACGAATGCAACGTCGACCGGCTGACCCGGGTGGAGCTTGACCGCAACCGCCGGTTCGAAACGAATCTCGACGAGGAAGACAAGCTTGCTCCGGCTCTCACGACTGTAGATGACCGGTGGAGTGTATTCGGCGCGAGGCGAGATGTAGCTGATGCGACCGACAAACGGCTCACCAACGCCGTCCACCATGACGCGCGCCTCCTGGCCAAAGTGCAGGCTGCCGACTTCGGTTTCGGGGACAAAAGCGCGCACCTTGATGTTGGCCGGCGGCAAGAGAGAAACGATTGGTTTGCCGGCCGCTACCCATTCTCCCTCGCGGAAGAGCGTGTCGAAAACGAGGCCGGCCTGCGGCGCGTCCTGTTTCATCTGCGCGAGATTCCACTGCGCCTGTGCCACCTGTTCGCGGTCCTGATCGCGGGTCGATCGCGCGCGATCGAAATCCTGCGCCGCGGCCGGGCCGCTTCGGTAGAGTTGTTCCTGACGTTTAAAATCCGCTTCCGCCATGGTGAGCGCGGCCTGGGCCTGGTCGTGCGCGGCTTTCTCCTTCGTTTCGTCGAGCGTGAAGAGCGGTTGGCCCGCCTTCACCTCGTCACCGCGCTGGACGAGGAGCTGCTGCAGGGTTCCGCCTAACGGGGCGCTGACGTAAACAAACTCGCCCTCGACGTAGCCCTGCACAAAATCGTTAGGCTTCTTTTGGCAACCGAGAAGGCTGAGGGAAAGGAGAACAAGTGCGACGACCGAAGACCTCTTCATCGGGATCCCTTCTTCCTAACGATCACTCCATGCAGGAGCAGATCGATCAGGCCGGCGAACGCCTGGTTGGGGGGCAAGCCGAGCTCGGTCAGCTTGGTTGGATTCATGATTGCCTGCACCGAGGCGAGAAAGGTCTCGATCATAAGTTTGGCCGGCAGATCGCGGCGCACATGCCCATTGCGCTGGCCCTGACGGAAAAGGCGGCCGAAATGCTCGCGAATGAGACGGGCGCGACGTTGCGCGAGTTGTTTAAACAATTCCGGAGCCTTGCGCATGTCGCGCAGGAAGGGCGGCTGCAGTTCGTCGAGCTCGCCGCGCAGGTTGTGCAGGAGGCGGTGCAGGGTCTCGGGAAACGGCTCGCCCCGGACCGCCTTTGACCGTTCGAGGGCGGCGCGGATGCCTTCGTACTTTGCCTGCAGCACGGCATCGAGCAGGGCATCTTTGCTTCGGTAATGCGCGTAGAGCGTTTTCTTACTCAATCCCAGCTCGGCGGCGAGGTCGTCCATCGTGACATTGCGAAAGCCATGTTTGAAGAAATGGGCCCGGGCTGCCTCCAGGATGCGACGACCGGCTGGGCGCCGCGCGGGGATCGGGTGGGCGGTGCGTTTCATGAGTCGAAAAGTAGTCGTCGAATACGTTGGAAACTATCACCGTATTATAAGTTTCCAAGGAGAGGTGGCGCCAAACGTTTGCGCACAAATCCAGGTGAATCCGCGGTCGCGAATCTTCTTACTTCGGCCGGATCATCTCGAAGCGATCGCCGGTGCGGCAATACCAGTTCGGGCTGGCCATGCGGCCGATGACTTGGAAACGCTCGCTCCGAATGCGCAGTTTCTCGCGGTCGATCAGCTCGTCGCGGACATGCACCCGCCTAACGAGCCCGATGATAAGCCGATTGCCGCCGATCTGCAGGGTGCCCCATTCCGAGCACTCGAGGGCGGCGGGAGCTTCCGCGATCCGGGGCGGCTTGACGACGGAAGAAGGAGCCGTCGTTAGGCCAGCGCTTTCCAATTCGTTCGTCCCGTAAGGCAGGGTGGCGGAGGTTTTGTTCATGGCCTCAGCGACCGTTTCGTCGACCAGGTTGACGACGAACTCGTGCGTCGCACGGATGTTGTGCGCGGTGTCCTTCGGCTCGCCGCTGTCGCGATCGCCAGGTGCAAAACCGATGATCGGCGGATCGGCACCGAGCGCGTTGAAGAAACTGAATGGGGCCGCGTTCAACTTCCCATCGACGCTGAGCGATGTCACCCAGGCGATCGGTCGCGGCGTAATCAACGAAGCGAGCATCGCGTAGCCGCGATCAGCATGTTTCCCTTCAAGATCGAGTTCCATGCGCACTCATACGCCACCTTGACGCGCCTTTCACCGCGGAGGTGACGGCGAAAATGTCGAGCGCGTCTTAGGCTGCCAACGCCGGGATGAGGACGGCCGCGCCGCTGAGCCGACCGTGTCGCAGGGCGTCGAGCGCTTCGTTAGCCTGCTCGAGAGGAAAAGTTTTCGTCTCCGTCTTGATCGGGATCCGCGGGGCCAGCGCGAGAAATTCCTCACCGTCGCGGCGGGTGAGATTTGCCACCGAACAGACGCTCCGTTCCTGCCAGAGATCGTCGTAGGGAAAAGCGGGGATATCGCTCATGTGAATGCCGCCGCACACGACCGTTCCCCCACGCTCGAGGTTACGCAGCGCAGCTGGAACAAGCGCACCGACGGGCGCGAAAATAATCGCGGCATCGAGCTTTTCCGGCGGAAGTTCCTTCGAGTTACCGGCCCATTTCGCACCGAGGCGGCGGGCGAAATCCTGCGCCTCGACATCGCCGGGGCTGGTGAAGGCATAGACTTCACGGCCCTCGTGTCGCGCGACCTGCGCGACGATGTGGGCGGCCGCACCGAAGCCGTAGATTCCGAGCCGGCGCGCATCGCCTGTCTTGCGGAGAGAACGATAACCGATCAATCCCGCGCAGAGCAGAGGGGCCGCGCTGGCGTCGTCATATTGCGGGGGAAGAGGAAAACAGAAACGCGCGTCGGCCACGGTGTATTCTGCGTAGCCGCCATCGATCGTGTAGCCGGTGAAACGGGCGCGCGGGCACAGATTTTCCCGATTCGTCAGGCAAAACCGACACTCGCCGCAGGTCCAGCCGAGCCAGGGAATGCCGACCCTTTCGTCAGGCTGAAAGCCCTCTACTCCGGACCCAAACGCTTCGACTCGTCCGACAATTTCATGCCCGAGGATGAGTGGTAACTTTGGATCCGGCAGCTCGCCGTCGACGATGTGGAGATCGGTGCGGCAGACCGCGCAGGCCGCTACCCTAACGAGCAGTTGACCCGGGCCAGCCCGGGGCCGGGGCCGTTCCACGCGGACGAGCGGCCTGCCCGGAGCCTCGAAAATCATGGCGCGCATACGCGCGAAATTTCCCGCCTCAGGGCAACGCTCGCAAGTTGCGACCTCTTGATCTGAGAAAGTTTCGCCTAACGAGTCGCGGCGGTCTATTTGAAGCTGGCATGGCGGACGTTGAAATCGTAGGCCGTCGCCACTTCCGGGTTGAGCCATTCGATGACGGCCGCGTAGCCGAGACTCTCCGGATCGTGATGCAGATAATCCGGCGCGACCGCCAGCGGGACGAATCCTTGTTTGATCTGGAAAGACAATGTTGGATCGGTCCGGTCGCCGGACATCACGCAGAGGACGTATTGTTCCGCCGTCATCCGCTTGGCGTAACGATAATAACCGCTGAGCCGCGCCCCGGCCCGGATGCGGAGGAGCCCGCGCTGACGGACCAACTGCCGGCGCGCCTTGTAGAGTTTCTTCCCGATGCCGCGGCCCTGTTCGTTAGGCCGGACCATTACCTCCGCGCCATAAAGAGTGCGCCCTTGCGGGTTGTGATTGCGAAACGTCCCGTGCTCGGTGAAATCGCGCCAGCTTGTCGTCATGTCGTAGTCGTCCCAGGAGACGATGAGGCTCGCCGCCATCCCCAGGACGCGGCCGGTGCCTTCTTCGACGGCGACAAATTGCCCTTCCGGGAAAACTTCGCGGTGCGAAGTGAGCTGCGCGATCGACCACGAGGGACTATCGCGATAGACCTCCCGCGTCATTTCGATGATCTGCTCGAAATCCTCGGCAGCGGTGTTGCGGACGTCGACTTTCGGCCGCCGGATCTTCGTTTCGCTCACAGCTTCACCAACTCTGTCTGCGCCAGCATGTCCTGGGTCCGCTTGCTGTCGCGCAACGGCAGCACCGTGCCCGACTCGCGACCTTCCTGGATCGTCTTCAAATTCAATTCGCCGATCACCATCATCTCCTGGTTGACCGTCCCTTCGGCCAAAATCCCGTCGCGCGAGAAAGAGAAATCACTCGGGGTGAGAATGGAGGCCTGACCGTAATTAAGCGAAACCGCCGGGACCATCGGGAGCGAGCCGACGGTGCAGGACTGGATGACGTAAACCTGGTTCTCGATCGCCCGCGCGTGCGCGCAATAACGGACGCGCAGGAAGCCCTGCCGATCATCCGTGCAGCTCGGCGTGACGATGATCTGCGCGTCCTGGTGCGCGGCGGCGCGCGCGATTTCTGGAAACTCGATGTCGTAACAAATGACGATCGCTAGCTTCCCGAAATCGGTCTCGAAAACCTTCAGCCGTTCGCGCGGCCGCACATCCCATTCCTCCGCTTCGAAGCGCGTCATGTGCATTTTCCCCTGGACCCCGTATTCGCCGGACGGGCTGAAGAAATGCGAATCGTTATGCAAAATCCCTTTCGCCTTGTCGAAGACCGGGATGGTGCCGGCCACGATGTAGATTTTGTGTTCGCGGGCCAGTTTGCTGAAAAGCTCGATGTAGCGCTCCACACAATTCGAGAGGTCGACGATCTGCTCGCGGATCGGCCGGCGGACGTTGCCTAACGTGAGCAACTGGACGCTGAAATACTCCGGGAAGACGATGAGGTGACACTTGTAATCGACCGCCGTGTCGACGAGCGCGCTCACCTGGTCGCGGAACTGCTCGAAGGTCTGGACGGGCCGGATGAAATACTGCAGCGAGGCGACGCGGATTCGTTCCATCATCTTCCGTCGCAGAATATCCCGGCGGCGGCAATCGCGGGAAGGAAAACGCGCTCCCGAAACCGGCCGGGCTGTCCTGCCCTGCGCGGGTTTCTCCTTGCCCCGGAAATAGCGCGGCGCTGTAATGCGGCCATGACTCGAGCGAGCAAAGGAGGAAGGTCCCTGAAATTATGAGTTACACTCCGAGACCGATCGACGTCAGCCACATCACGCTTTCCCCGGAGTTGAACAAACTGATCGAACGCGTGGCCGAGAATGTGCACGACCTTTGGGCGCAACAGCGGATGAAGGAAGGCTGGAGATGGGGCCCGCAGCGCGACGACGACGCGAAGCAGCACCCGGGTCTTGTCCCTTATTTTGAATTGTCCGATTCGGAAAAAGAATACGACCGGATCACCGCGCGCGGCGTCCTGGAATCGATCCTCGCGTTAGGCTATCGCGTCGAACCGCCCCGCTAAGCGGCCCGCATGAACCAACCATTTGAATATCTGCAA
>DASXYO010000249.1:0-6866 GCA_036502465.1 Chthoniobacterales bacterium | reverse complement strand
TTCCGTTTCCGTGATGAACGGCTCTTCCCCAATACCCGCAACGCCTAACAATGCGATGAGCGAACAGCGGGCAGCCGTACGATTTAAGCTTGTGATGCCTACTTTCCTTTCTCTGCGCGCGACGCGCCACCCCGTCCGCTGTCGCTCATCTTGTTCTCGTTAGGCCTGATGCGGATCTGGCTTGCAGCCATAGTTCTTGTTTTTCTCATCGCACCTGTATTGTTTTGGCATGAGATGGCTACATCCGGCGGAGAGCGACCAGGTTCGCTCCAGTCGTTGATTGACCTCAGGACCGAAACGACGCCCGATCACAAACGTGTGCGAATTCAGGGCAGGCTGCATGATGCGATTTCTTGCGTGTCGAGAGTATCAGTCGAGCGCGCTGGGCAGGCGCTGCTCCTGGTGATCGACGCTACTCTACCCCTCTTCGCAGGTTCCCATCCCACCTCATCCTTCGATGCCACCTTCGACATCCCGCCGGGAGTTACGGAAATTCGTCTGGGCCGTGCCGACGGAGATGTTTTGTGGCGAAGAGACGAATGCCTTAGGCGATATGAGGATCGGGGTGGGAAGTGGCATTGCGACTAAAAAACTTAACAAAGCGTGAGGGCGTGTAATAAGTCACAAGGCGGAAAATGGGACGCGCGCGCTTCGTTTTCGTTAGCCCCAGACTTCGTGGAAGAGGCGCTCGAAATTTCCACCGAGGATTTTCGTGATCTGACTGTCGGAATGGCCGCGTTTGCTCAGGCGGCGGATATGGGGTCAGCGTTTGAATCGTGCAAAACAATGTCGACAATCTGAGGAGTGTCAGGGCGCGATGACGGAATGGCGGGCGAATGAACCCTTGCAAGATTCAAGCACTGACCCGTATTCCTCTCTTCCTTCGCCTTCCAACTCTCCAAGCCAAAAGCGACCAGAATCGCCGGTTATTCCCCCCTTGCTTACCTTGTCTTCCTGATGGGTCCCTGCCATTTCCCTACATTCTTGGGCTTCCGGCCTGCGAAAAGCCTCGACAGCCTCGTTCCCAGGCTCCAGCCTGGGAACGCACTTGTCTGCGAAGCTCCGCTTCCTCAATCTGAGCGGCCATGCGCAGCCGCTAAAAGCCCTTCATTCCCGACGCCATAAGAAACAACCTGCCCGAACCAAGCGCCGTCCCGTTCCTCCCTGTTACCACCGACGCGATCGAGGAATTGGGCTTGGCGGGGGCCCAGCCGGCTTCAGCATACTGCCGGGCATGATTTCGTTTTCCCCTGCAAGCAACCGAAATAGACGAAAACTCCCTTTCGTATTATCTCCGTTGGATTCCAAGCCGATATGACGTCGCTCGTGACCGCCACTTTGATCATCGATTACGTCCTCTGGACCGTTCGCGTCGGCCTCATCGTCGGTGGCTGTTGGATACTCTATCGCGCCTTGCGGTTGGCCACCCTGCCTTGGATCGCTGCCTGGTATGCGTTGGAATTGGTAGCCCGCTCCGCCAGTGCCTATTTCTTCCACCAAATCGTGCCGCCTGGCTGGACGCCGGGCACGTCGCAGCCACTTCCATCACCGCTCTCTGCTTTGGTAATGGCCACGGATCTGGCTGCCGAGTTGTCCACGCTCTTGGTAGTGCTGCTGATTTTCGCCGAGGCCGCTTTTGTCCTTCAGCGTCTGGCGCCCGATCTTCCTTCCGGGTTGTTCCGCCGCCTCGCCGAAACGCACCGTTTCGTCCGTCCTCTCGGTATTACGACTTTGGTTCTCGCAGTGGTCTCGCCGTGTGTGCCCATGGTCTACTATTACGCGCACGGACACCTGTAAGATCACTATGCGATGGAGTGAACAGCGGATCGCGCTACGCTCTACTTTTTGACATGATTTCCACCTATCCGCTCCGTGCGACGCGCGCTCTCGCTCGTCGTCGCTTATCTTGTTCTCGTTGAATGCTGGCGATCGTTATCGCGGTTTCTGGTTCGCTTGTGCTTGTCGGGTGTTTGCTGTCCGTCCGGCCTGGCTGGACCATGCTACTGACGATCGCGTCGCTGTTGTTGGTTTCTACCGGACGTGCTGATCAAGCGTCTAAGGATATTTACCGCTACGATGTGGGAGGGATAGTCGAAATCGACCCGATGATCAGCGGGGCAAAGGCGGTCGAAGGAGTCGCGAAATTGCGCGGATTCTTGTGGAAGCATTGGATAGAACACAAACGTGGCCTCATTGTCACAGTTGGTCGCGGGGTCGACTCCGGGAGTTCCACGACTTCATACTTCGTCGAGCCAAACGCCCTTGGAGGCGATTGGCGGATAGTGATCGAGTTCCGTCGCAATCCACACACCAATCCTGACGCGACAATACAGCGATTCGTCGCGTACGACCTCAAGCGGATCGAGCCTACTCATGACGGCTGGAGCAAGCGTGTTGAGATCCCAAGCGACGCAGCGCGGCGGCCTCAGACATATATGTTAAGTCTGAAAGATCAGCGAGGAGACTTTTTGGATGAGTTTTGAGCCCGCTGCGGAGGATTACTATCGGATGAGTCCGTGGGTGTTCTCGTGCGTCCCGCGCTCCGCGTGCACTTCACCTTTCGTGCGTGGAAGAAAAACCGGCGGCTACGCCTTTTTCACGAGCGCGATGATAAAGGCGATGACCGCCAGGACGAGCAGGATGTGAATGGCCGCGCCAAGGATGTGAAACCCAAGCCAGCCAATTAACCAGAGAACGAGTAGTATGATCGCGATTGTGTAGAGCATCCGAGGGAATCGCGCGCGCGGGGTCTGTTAGTTCTCTCGATTTCTTTCTGTTGCCGCCCTGGAAAAGAGAAATGGCGGCGGCGATCGGGGCGGAGGGGAGTTACTTTTTCCCTTTGATCTCGAGCTTGCGGTAGAGCGTGGCCATGCTGATGCCGAGCACGCCGGCGGCTTTTTCACGGTTGTTTTTGTACTTCCCGAGGGTCGCCTCGATGTATTCGCGCTCCTGTTCTCCCATGAATTCGTCGAGAGATTTGCCGACGGCCTTTAGGCCACGTGCTTTACGGGCCGCGTCTTCGTCGCCCATCTCAACGATCTGCGGTGGCAAGTCGTCCACCTTGATAGTGTCGTCGTCGCAGAGTGCGCAGGCCCGCTCGATGGCGTTCTCCAACTCCCGGACGTTGCCCGGATAGTCGTAGCGGCAGAGTAATTCCAGGGCCTTGTCGTCGATTTTCTTCAATTCGTTCCCGGTCTGGGAGGCCTGTTTTTCCAGGAAATGTTTGACCAGGAGTGGAACATCTTCGAGCCGGTCGCGAAGGGCGGGAATTTCGACCGGGATCACGGCCAGCCGATAGTAAAGATCTTCCCGGAAGGAACCGTCGCGGATTTTCGGCTGGAGAGGCTCGTTGGTCGCGCCGACTACGCGCACGTTGACGGGCGCGCTCTTGTTGTCGCCCACCCGACGCACTTCGCGCTCCTGCAGGACGCGGAGCAACTTTGTCTGGAGCGAGGTGGCCATCGAGTTCACTTCGTCGAGGAAAATGGTGCCGAGGTTCGCCTCCTCGAAAAGCCCGCGCTTGTCCGCGACGGCGCCGGTGAAGGCGCCTTTCTTGTGGCCGAACAATTCCGACTCGAGGAGGTTCTCGGGGAGCGCGCTGCAGTTGATCGCAACGAAGGGGTGATGCTGCCGGTTGCTGTTGAAATGCAGGCCGCGCGCGACGAGTTCCTTGCCGGTGCCGCTCTCGCCCTGGATCAAGACGGTGCTGTCGGTGTCGGCGACCTTGTTGATCAGGTTAAAGACGATCTGCATTTTGCTGCTCGTGCCGATGATGTTCTCGAACTTGTATTTGTTCTTCAGCTCCTTCCGCAGGTAGGTGTTTTCCTGCCGGGCGGACTGGAATTCGAGGGCGCGCTGCACCGTCATTTGCAGCTCGTCGATCTTGAACGGCTTCGGCACGTAGCCGTGCGCGCCCATTTTCATCGCCTCGATCGCGGTGTCCACTGACGCGTAGGCGGTGATCAATATGACGAGCGTGTTCTTGTGATGCTCCTTCACGTGCCGAAGCACGTCGAAGCCGCTCATCGACTCCATCTTCACGTCGGTGATGACGATTTGCGGTTCGATCGTCGGCATCTGCTCGACCGCCTTGGCGGCGGAACTAAACGGGAAAACCTGATGTCCTTTCTCCCGGCAGAGCGTGACGATCACCTCCACCATCGCCGGCTCGTCGTCGATTATGATGATCTTGGCCATATTCTCAGGGCGGAGACTATTTCACGGATGAGAAAAGAAAAGGCAAATATGAGAATAATGGGGAGTCACGGCAGAGGCACCGCAACCCCTCCGACGAGCATCCACGGCACCGGTTCGTTCCACGCTATGATCTTCTCGAAAAGCCCGATGCCCGGATTCTCAATCGGCAGCGCGATCAGATCCGCCTGGAAACCCGCGCGGATTTTTCCCAACTTCTCCTCTTGATGGAGCGCGCGCGCGGGATTCGTCGTCACCATCTCGAGGATGCGCTCGGGGGCGAGCCACGGATGCGTGTCGCGTACCGTTTGCATTTCCGAGAAGAGGCTGAGCGACGAGTTGCTGGCGAGACTGTCCGTCCCGAGGGAAATGTTGAACCCGAGGCTGGCGAGGCGGCGAAGTGCAAAGGGCGCGTGCCGAAAATAGCGACCGCTTCGCGGGCAATGCGCAATGTGAAAACGCGGCCCGCGCTCCAACCGCGCGAAATCTTCCTCGGTCAGCTCGTTCAGATGGACGACGATCCAGCGCTCGTCGATCATTCCGCGGTCGAGCATCAATGCGACGGGCGTTTTCCCATGGCCGCAATCGTCCATCGGGCGGCCGAGGCTTTGGAGAAGTTGAAAGAGCCCGCCGCCTCCGTCGCGGAACATTTCCATCTCTTCGGACGACTCGGCGAGGTGCATCATGAGCAACGCGCCGTTTTGCTTCGCGGCCTCCGTCGTGAGGCGCATCAATTCAGCCGAAACCGTATAAGGCGCGTGCGGGCTGAGCCCAAATCCGCCGCGCCAACTCTCCTTGCCTCGAAAAGAAGCAAGTGCGTCGTCCAGCATCTCCGCCGGCGACAACCGCGGGCGGACGTCGATCAATTCCGCGAACCACCAGGTCCGCAGCGGCGGGCGCGACATCCGCGCGAGCAGCGCCGGCATCGATTCCACGTTGGCGATCGTGGTCGTCCCCCAGAGCCGCGCCTCGACGAAGCCGCCCGCAATCGAGGCGAGGTAATCGTCGTCAGTGAGATCGCGGCGCAGCCCATTGATCTGGAGAATCCAATCGGCGAACGAACGCTGCGGCGGAATCGCGCCCCGCAGCGCGGTGAAATCAAGATGGCAATGCGCGTTGATCAGCCCCGGCAGCAAGACAACTTCGCCAAGGTCGGTCACCGGTCCGCTCCGACGCGCTTGCACGTCGGCGACGGGGCCGACGTCGATAATTTGCTCTCCCGCGACCGCGACCGCGCCATTTTCGATTGGCGCACCGTCCATCGTCACGACGGTCTTGGCGCGATAGATCATGTTCCGTTTACCTCGGGCGCCGCTTCACTCCGTTTGGGAGGAATCTTCTTTCACCGCCTTGCGCATTTTGGCCACGAGGAGGTTGCATGCTTCCTGACAGAGCAACGGCATTACATTTTCCCCGCGCCCGGTCTGGTCGAGGGGCGCGATGAATTTATCCAGCGGCAAGCGCAATGAAGGCCGCGCCTTGCTCTCATCGCGCGCCCACAAGATGGTCCGCAGGCATCCCGGGGCGCCGCCCTCCGAACGACAAGTCCGGTTGATCGTGGCGTCTGCTTCCTCATCGGAAATGCGAGCCGTCACGCGATACATCCCGGTCTGGCGATTGAGGGTGGCACGGAGTGGAGTTGTCGTTAGGTGATTCGCTTCCCAGGCCGCCAGAATCGCGAGGCGCCCGGGGTAAAATCCTTCCAGCGCAAGGCGAAGCGCGGCCATGTCTTCCAGTTCCAGGCGCCATCCGTGGCGCAGGTTCGGGGCTGTCTTCAGCGGCCGATATTGCCCGGCATCGTCCAATTGCGCGATCCTCGCGGCGTCGTTAGGCGAATGAAAGGCCTCAAATTCGGCGCGGGCTTCATCTTCGCGATGGCAAAGCGCAAAGCCGTCGCCGTTCTTTACGATCAAGACCTGCCCGATACCGCGGGCACCGGAAGCGAGCCACTCCGCGAGCACCCGCTCAATGCGCGGGGGCATGCTTTTTCTTTTTCGCGCTGCAGAGTTTCCCCGCCATCAGCACCGCCACGTGCTCGAGGAAATCGCGATCGTCCTCGCTGAAGGCCTTCAGCTTGTCGCTCTCCGCGTCGATGATCCCGACCACCTTGTCGTTAGCCTCGCTCATGATCGGCACTACGATCTCCGAGAGCGTGGTCCAAAAAGCCGGCAACCACCGCGGATCCTCGCGCACGTCGCCGACGATCAGTGTCTCCTTCGTCTCGGCCACCACCCCGCAGAGTCCCTGCGTGACCGGAAACCGCGCGTAAGTCGGCGGATGATCTCCAGTCCCCGCAACAATCACGAAATCGTCGCGCTCGATCTTGTAAACGCCCACCCAGCGATAATCGCGCTCTTTCCGCACCATTTCGGCGGCCCGTTTCACGGTTTCGGGAGTCTTGGGCGCGGCCAAAAGGAAGGCCGCGAGATCCTGCAAAAGCTTGGTGGAGTCGTTTTTCAAAGTGCCGTTTGAGAGAACAGTTTACGCAATCGCGCTGAGATCAAGGGCCGCGCTGTCGAAAGCTGCCGCCTGCTCGAGGATGATTTCGGCAAATTTCGGCTCGGTCCCGATCGCGCTGGCGTAGTAAAGGTTGCGCCCGTGCAGCTGGTAAGGATTGCGCCGAAAGACTTCGCGCTGGCTCGCGGCCGCCGTCGTCTCAGGCTCGATCCCGA
>DASXYO010000248.1:0-4461 GCA_036502465.1 Chthoniobacterales bacterium | reverse complement strand
GCGAGTCAAGCCGTTGAACGAGGCGTTCGCCGCGCAGGCCCTCGCCTGCCAGCGCGAGCTGGGCATCGACCACGCAAAATTGAACGTCAACGGCGGCGCGATTGCGATCGGTCACCCGCTTGGTTGCAGCGGCGCCCGCCTGGCCACGACGCTGATCCACCAGATGGCTCGCACCGGCGCCGCGCGCGGCATCGCGTCGCTCTGCGTCGGGGTAGGACAAGGCTTGGCGACGGTCTTCGAGCGCGAGTGAGTTTGGAAGCCCGTCTCTCCGAGTGTCGATAGTAAGCTTTGACCCCTATTCGCCCTTCCGCTGCCCGGCGAAAGGCTTTAGCCGGCTGAGGCGAGCCTGGCGACGAGCGTCGCGAGCCTTCCGACGACCGTCGCGGGCCTTGCGACGAGCGTTGCGTCCCTTGCGACGAGCGTCGCGTCCCTTGCGACGGGCGTCGCGTCCCTTGCGACGGGCGTCGCGAGCCTTTTTTCATCGAGTTAACGGCGCGAAACGGCCAGCGAATACGGGTTTTCCCGTATCCGCGGATCAGTGAAAACCCGTATTTTGGCCGCGCGGCGGCACGCTGGCTGGCAAGCTGCTTTTTTCGGGCGGTAATTATGATCGAACTCCAAAAAGGATTCAGTCACGAAACCGTAGATGGGATGTACCATCTCGGAAGCACGGTCGGCAGTAACACTCAAGTCAAGCCAATCCTGGCGACCTTGAAGCCTACGCCGGCTGAGATCATCGCAGCGACGGACGAATACGGCGCGGCGAGAGATATGGTAGGGCCGGGGCGCAAACAAGCGCTCCTGGCGGCAGGAATAAAACTCGCGGGCCTCCTCGCCGATGTGGCGACGAATGCCCCGCAAATCCCGGGAATCACGGATACGGACCTGGCCCAGATCGGCCTGCGCGTCCTGCAAAAGCCGGGCCCGAAAACAAAGGAACCGCCCGCCAAGTGCGAAAACTTCCAGGCTCGCCACGGCCAGGAGCCGGGGACAGTGCTGGGCAATTGCGCACCGGCCAAGCCGTCGGTGCGGCTCTACGAAGGCCAGTGGGCGCTCGACCCGAACGGGAACACGTGGAGTGCGATCCTCACGTTTCCGAACTCGAAGTCGTTCGCCTGGACAGGGCTGGAACGGGGTAAGGATACCTGGTTCCGGGTGCGGGCGCGAAATATCGCCGGGCCAGGCCCCTGGAGCGACTCGGCCGTGATCATGGTGGTCTGATCGTCTCGCTGGATAACAAACACAGGAGCGCCGGGGGAGAGATCTCCCGGCGCTTTCTTTTTCCTGGAGCGCGGCCGTGGGTGAGGCGGTGGTGGCGGGGCCGGGAAAGGCTGCTCCGGCAGAGGGCCGAACGATCCCTTTCAATTCTGTAATGGAAAAAGGGCCACGCGCGAGCCAAAAGTGCGAAGCGTCCTCTTACGCAACGCTTTAGGGTTACTTTTTTGCAAGATGATTCTATCAATGCTACGATAACCCGAGATGATGGAAGAGGAGTCATCCTTGCGAAACGCTCGATCCCGAAAGCAGCGGCGTGCCCGCAAACCGAAGGTTCCCGGCCCAAATTCCCCATCTGAGAAGGAGGCTGCTCCAGCCTGTGAGGAGCCAGAAATCGAGGTAGTCAGCCGGGCCGAGCGCACCCGGCGCCTGATCATTGCGGCGGTAAGGGTGTGGGAACTGAGGCAGCAGCCATGGCGATAGCGGAGCCTTCGAAAGGCTCTCGATCGCTGTGAGCCGCAAAGCCAGTGGGCGCTCCATCGTCTTGATCGGTTTCTTCGGAACGGGAAAGTCGGAGGTGGGATGGCAACTGGCACTGCAGAAAGGCTTGCGATTCCTCGAAATGGAGGAGTTGGTGGAGGAGTCTATGGGGTTGCCACTGCCGTGGATCCTCTCGGAGCGGGGGGCGCCGGCATTCCGCGACGCGGAATCGACCGCGCTGAAGAAGCTGACGAGGGAGCCGCCGGCGGTGATCGCAGCCTGCGCAACGGTGGTGCGCCGGCCGTTGAATATCACCCGCCTGCGGGCGCTCGGCACGGTGGTGCGTCTGACCGCGAATACCCCCGCCCTGCTGGCAAGGTTGGACTATGCGGTCGAGCGACCGCTCCTGCCGGAAGGGCACCTGCAAAGGACGGTGCGACGGCTGCTCGACTCCTGGGAGGCCGCCTACCACCAGGCGGCTGATTTTACGGTCGATACTTCGGTGCGGACCCCTGAGCAGGCGGCCGACGACATTCAGGAGTTACTGGCTGTTGGGAAGCAGGGTTGAGCCGGGAGAGGTCGCCTGGCGCAGGCGGTTGATATCAGGGTGACCTACTTTGGGCGTTAGTCATAATGCGTGCTCGTTGCGTCACGCCAGAACGAAGAGCGCACAGAGGATGCGAATGGATTTAGTTCCTTGCCACCCTTCTGGACCTCAAAGGACTCGGCGGTTAATTTCCAGTGTCACAACAGCCCGATTGGCCGCATATTGTCTGGTGAGTGTGGTGGATCGATCGATTGTCCTGATCGGCTTCATGGGCACCGGTAAATCCTCCGTCGGACGCCGGCTGGCCCAGAGCCGAGGCTGGCCGCGCCTCGATACCGACGCGATGATCGCGGCCGCGGTCGGGATGCGGATCAGCGAGATTTTCGAGCGGCTGGGACAGGAACGGTTTCGCGAGGAGGAAAGCGCGATCCTGGCCAAGATCGATGCCTCGCCGCCAGCGGTGATCATCACGGGCGGCGGCGCGATCCTGCGCCCGGAAAACAGGGCGCGGCTCCATGTGCTCGGAACGGTCGTTTGCCTGACCGCGACCCTTCCCACCCTGCTGGAGCGTCTCGGAAGGCGCTCGGACCGCCCGCTCCTCCAGACCGAAGATCCGGCGGCGACGGTGGAGAATCTGCTTCGAAAACGCGAGCCGCTCTACCAGGAGGCGGCGGACTTCACCATCGATACCACCGGCCTGAGCCACGAGCAGGTGGCGAGAGCAATCGAGGATTGTCTTGCCCACGCCGCTTGAAATAAAGGCGGAGCTGGCGCGGCGGGCGATCGCGGCCGGGTTCGATGATTGCCGGATCGCGCGGGCGGGCAGCCCGGCGCACGCGGGCGAGTTTCGCGCCTGGCTGGAAGAAGGCGCGGCGGGCGAGATGGATTGGATTGCCCGCGGAGCAGAGAAGCGCTGCGATCCGGAATTGGTGCTGCCGGGCGCGCGCTCGGTGGTGGTGCTGGCGATGAGCTACCTGCAGGAAGGCAGAAGGATGAAGGAGGAAGGAAGAAGTGGGGCGCAGGGACGGATCGCCCGTTATGCCTGGGGTGATGATTATCATGAGGTGATGCTCGCGAAATTGCGCGAGCTGGAAGTGTTCCTTGGCTCGTTAGGCGGGACGCAGAAGGTGTATGTCGATACGGGACCGGTGCTGGAACGCGATTTCGCGGCGGAGGCGGGAGTCGGTTGGCATGGCAAGAGCACGATGTTGCTCAACCGGCAGCTCGGGACCTGGTTTTTCCTCGGGGAAATATTGACGACGCTGGAGCTGCCGCCCGATCCACCGCAGGTGGCGCGCTGCGGGACTTGCACGCGCTGCATCGCGGCCTGCCCGACGGGCGCGATCAAGGCGCCGCATGAAGTCGATGCACGCCGCTGCATTTCCTACCTAACGATCGAGCTAAAGGGGAGCATCCCGCTCGAGTTCCGGCCGCTGATGGGCGACCGCATTTTCGGCTGCGACGATTGTCTCGACGCCTGCCCGTGGAATCGCTTCGCGCGAGTCTCGCGGGAAAGCGCGTTTGCGGCGCGGCCGGCGGTCGCGCAGATGACGCTGCGCGATTTCCTCACGCTCGACGAGGAGCAGTTCCGCACGCTGTTTCGCGGGTCGCCGATCAAGCGCATCAAGCGGCGCGGTTTTCTGCGCAACGTTTGTGTCGCGCTGGGGAACGTCGGCACGGAAGAGGACCTCCCCGCGCTGTCTTTGGCGGCGCACGATGCGGAACCATTAATCGCCGAGCATGCGCAGTGGGCGATCGCGCAAATTCGTGCGCGGCACGGCAACAAAGCTGTCACGCGCGGTTGATTCCGCACAGGAACGGCTGAACGTGAAAAGTTTGCAATGGTCTAAAGAGCCGTTAATTCTCCTCATCAGCCAACCTCTCATGCATCAAGCCGCACCTCCCGCACCAACTGTCCGCCGCAAACGAAAGTCGCGCCGCAAGCTCTACATCGTGCTCGGCGTGGTCGGTGTTATTTTGCTCCTCATCATCAGCTCGATCATCTCGGGCAAACGCGAGCAGCCGATCGCAGTGACGACGGAAAAGGCGACGCGCCGGACGATCGTCGAGACGGTCTCGGCGACGGGCAAAGTGCAGCCGGAGACGGAGGTGAAGATCTCGCCGGAAGTCGCGGGCGAGATCATCGACTTGCCAGTGGAGGACGGGAAGGAAGTGAAGAAGGGCGAGCTGTTGATGAAGATCCGGCCGGACTCCTACAA
>DASXYO010000247.1:0-3872 GCA_036502465.1 Chthoniobacterales bacterium | reverse complement strand
TCGCGCCTGCTGGTCCGCGGAAGGAAACGGCCCGCATCGCCGACTCGCCGATGAAGGCGACCGTGAGACTGGGCGTGCAGCCGGCCAGCGTGCCGTCGGCTCCCCTGATCCGGACTGCTCCGCCGTCGGCAGTTGCCAATCCGCCGCCGCCAGTCTTAGTTGAAGCGGTTCCAACGCAGCTCTGCTGGGCTCTGCTCGGCATTTCTGCGCTGACTCTACTCATTCAACTCTGGACTTATTTCTCTTAAAAAAATCATGGAAAATTCCGCGGCCGTAACGATCGATGAGGCAAATTTTGACAGCGAAGTGACCAAGAGCGCGCAGCCCGTGCTGGTCGATTTCTGGGCCGAATGGTGCGGCCCCTGCAAAATGATCGCGCCGATCCTGGACGAGATCGCGAAGGAGAAAGCCGGATCCGTCAAAGTCGGGAAGGTGAACGTGGATCACAACCAGAGCCTCTCGGCGCGCTACAACATCCGGGCCATCCCGACCCTGCTTCTCTTCAAGGACGGGCAGTTGCGCGACCAGATCACCGGCATGACGAGCAAAAAAGATCTGCTCAGCCGGCTCGAGTCGCTCGCCTAACGAGTGGCCCGCCGCCGCGCCTTGGTCGCGCAGCCGCGGTGCGGATTAACTGCTAACGCTTTCTTCGCGGGAGGCGTCCCGAAGTTCCCTCTTGCCGAACGCAGCCGAGGTTCGTTAACGTCGCGGCCCGTTTCGCCTTATGCACAAGCCGCGTCTCACTCTCTGGCAGATCTGGAACATGAGTTTCGGCTTTCTCGGTATCCAGTTTGGCTGGGGCCTGCAGATGGCGAACATGAGCGCGATCTACGAATACCTCGGCGCGCGCCCCGACCAGATCGCCAAGCTTTGGATTGCCGCGCCGCTCACCGGGCTGCTCGTGCAACCGATCATCGGCGCCATGAGCGACCGCACCTGGGGCCGACTCGGCCGGCGCCGTCCTTATTTTCTGGCCGGCGCGATCCTTAGTTCGCTCGCTCTCATCGCCATGCCTAACGCCAGCGCTGTCTGGATGGCGGCCGGGCTGCTTTGGATTCTCGACGCCTCGATCAATATCAGCATGGAACCATTCCGTGCTTTCGTGGCCGATAAGTTGCCCGAGGAGCAACGTTCGACCGGATTTTCGATGCAGAGTTTGTTCATCGGGCTCGGCGCGGTGATCGCCTCGGCTCTTCCCTGGATGATGACGAATTGGTTCCACGTCACCTCGGCGGCGGGCGACGTTCATGCGATTCCGATCACGGTTCGTTATTCGTTCTATCTCGGAGCGGTGGCGTTTTTCGGCGCCGTCCTCTGGACCGTTTTGACCTCCAAGGAATATCCGCCGGCTGACGAGGAGAACTTTCGCCTCATGAAAGAACAGAGCCGCGGAATCGGGGCGACGGCCCGGGAGATCGTCACCGCGCTCAAGGAAATGCCGTCGACGATGAAGCAGCTCGCGTTCGTCCAGCTTTCCACCTGGCTCGGTCTCTTCTGCATGTGGCTTTATTTCACTCCGGCGGTTTCCAATCACGTCTTCGGCGCGCCCAATCCGCAATCGCCTCTCTACAAGGCGGGCAACGAGTGGGCCGGACTCTGTTACATGACAGAAAACGCGGTCACGTTTTTCTTCGCCTTCATTCTTCTCGGGCTCGCGACCAATATGAACCGGCGTCATGTCCATTCGCTCTGCCTTCTCTGCGGAGCGGCGGGACTCATCTCGGTCGGCTTCATTCACGGGATCGAAAATCGCGTCTGGCTCCATGTCTCGTTAGGCCTGGTCGGAATCGCCTGGGCCAGCATTCTCGCCATGCCCTACGCCATCCTGGCGGGTGCCTTGCCGCCGGAAAAGACCGGCGTTTACATGGGCATCTTCAACTTCTTCATCGTCCTGCCCGAGATCGCGGCCGCGCTCTGCTTTGATAAAATCATGGGAACTTTCCTGCACAACAACCAGGTCTTCGCGGTCATGATCGGCGGCGGTTTTCTTTTCCTCGCCGCCGTCCTTACTCAGTTCGTTAGGGAAATGCCCGTCGCGACTGCACAATTGGAGCGAGTGATCGAGGAAGAGGGAATGCTTCCCACGCTGACGCCGCCGGAGACACCGCTCGCTTAGTCGTGACGGAAATCAAATGGCCCGCACTCTTCTCTGGCCGTTTGTGTGGCTTGGTCTGATGTCCACCGCGCGCGCCAGCGAAGTCCCGGTCGTTAGGTTCTCAATCGCGCACGAGAACCTGCAGATCAATTACAGTTGGCGCGAAGTCGACTGGGAGCGGACCGTTTTCATCGCTCTCCAAACCGGCACTGAGATGGGATCGGCCGTTGTTCCGTTTGGCGAGAACTATGAAGGCTCGACTGTCTTTCTGCCTTTTCAGGCGGACAAGCTCTACCTCCTGCAGATAGGAACTGGCACATCGAAGGTTTGGCAACGCAGCTGGAAAAACTGGAAGTGGAATGATCGCAAAGAGACCCCCGGTGAGGCGGAGCTTGAGGTTGGCGCCTATGATTGCGTCATTCGCATCCCACTCGCCTCGTTAGGCAAAAAACCAAAGGTAGTTATTTACTCGAAGGACTTTAGCCACGACAAGAGCTGGGGCCGCCTTTTCGGGTCGCCTGATCCATTGGTCATGGAGGGCGAGGGGGATAAATACATTCCGCATTATTACGAAGTGGATCTCGCCGCGAAGGATGGTCCGGCAGTCAAGGTCTGTGGCCGGCTCGGTCACGACGCAATCCGCCCGCGAATCTATCAGTTGTTCGTCAGGCTCTTCGGGAACATTAACGAAACCCGTCAGCCTAACGGCACGGCAGCATTCAACGGTGTCGGAAAATTCAACGACATCAATGACGCCGCGCTCACCTCACTCAAGGAGCTGGGGTTCTCCCATATCTGGCTGACTGGCGTGCTGCAACAGGCGACCGGGACGGATCACGCCGAGATAGGACAACCGGCGGACGACCCGGATTTGCTCAAGGGAATCGCGGGCAGTCCGTATGCGATCAAGGACTATTTCGACGTCTCTCCCGACTACGCGGTCGAGCCAGAAAATCGGCTGGCAGAATTCAAGTCACTCCTGCAAAGGCTACACGCGCACAAACTCAAAGCGGTGATCGATTTTATCCCGAACCATGTCGCGCGCTGCTATCACTCCGACATCCGGCCAGAGATCGATTTCGGAGCGAACGATGACCGCTCCGTCTTTTTCGATGCCCGAAACAATTTTTTCTACCTCAAGCCGGATGCCGATGGTCCGCCGCTTCGCCTGCCGACCTGCAAGGACGGCGTCCCGATAAGCCCGACCTGCAAACTCGAAGGCATGAAGTGCGACGGTCTCTATACCGGGGAAACCGATTTCGGCCGGGTCACGGGCAACAACGTCGCGAGTTGGAAGCCAGGTCTGGGCGATTGGTATGAGACCGTGAAACTCAACTACGGTTTCGATTTCAGTGATCCCGCAAGACAAAAGCGCGAATATCCCAACGCGCTCGCGCCCGATAAGGAGCTTCCGGATACATGGACGAAGATGGATCAGGTGATCGCCTATTGGCAGGCGATGGGTGTGGATGGTTTTCGCTGCGACATGTCGCACATGGAGCCCCCTGAGTTTTGGAAATGGCTCATCCACGAGGCGCGCAGGCGTTCGCCGCATGTCTTCTTTATCGGCGAAGCCTACGATACCGATCCGGCAAAAGTGCCGGGCAGCGATCCGGTCATCTCGCAACTGCACGGCGGCAAATCCAATGTCATGTTCGATCTCCTCGATGCGGGCTTTGACGCCGTTTACGACGACCCGAGCTATAAGGCATTGAAGAACATCTACGACGGCTCGGGTTGGGCGAATGATCTCGATCATGCCCGCTCCAACGATTTT
>DASXYO010000246.1:0-4688 GCA_036502465.1 Chthoniobacterales bacterium | reverse complement strand
ATGACCGACCGCTATCTGCTCGAAGAGCACGCGCGGCTCGCGAGTAGTTAGGCAGTTTCCTCGCGCAGGAACTGGATGAGGAGCCGGAGCCGCTGGTTAAGGTCGAGCTCCTCGAGGAGCTGCTGGCGGCGGCTCGGCTCGCTGATGAAGGTCGCCGCAATCAAATCGGCCAGCATTTCGGGATCACTCATTTCGCTCAGGTAACGGTCGATTTTTTCCGGCAGCTCGCGTCCGCTCTCTTTCAGGCGGGTGTAAAATTCGAGAACCTTGGCGGCAAGCGCATCGGTCTCGACGGTGAGTTTGGTGCGCGTCTTGAGCGGCTTGATCCGGGCGATCGGGAAGGGCGCTTCCTGTTCGAAATCGCTGAACTTCACTCGCCGAATCCCCTGCAGGATGAGATCGGAAGTGCCGTCGCTCCGACCGACACAGGCGCGAATGAGGCCGATGGTGCTGACCGGGAAAAAGTCGTCGCTCGTGCGCCATTGCTGGCGTTCCGGCCTAACGAGCGCGACACAGAGCATGCGATCGTCGTCAAGCGCGTGGGCGAGCATTTTGCGAAAGCGCGGCTCGAAAATGTGGAGCGGGAGGAGCGCGTTGGGAAAAAGGAGCACGCCGGTCAGAGGCATGACTGGGACGGCCTTCGGAAGTTCGACGTTTTCAGGCATGAGCGAGCGGGCTTCTACTTAATATACGCGCGCCGGGCGCTTCGGAGTTGGTTCAGCGTGGGCTGGCCCTCCGCGTTAGCCTCGCCCAGCGCGACGTAAGTGAGAGCAGAACCGAGGCCATCGAGTTGCCGGCGGGAGGCGAAACCCAGTTTGCCCATCCCCATCGCGGCGATCGGTAGCTGGGTGCGCTTCGACTCTTGGAAGAATGAAACCAGGCGCGCAAGTTGGGCCGGCGTGTCGGTGCGGGTGGCGATCTTGAAAATGGCGGGCCGAAAGGCGGCGGCGGATTTCGTTAGGCGGCGGAGTTCTCCGGCGGCTGGCGTGTCGCGGAGGTTGTGATGAGAAAGGATGAGCGCGATCCGCCGCCGCCGGAGTTCTTCGAGCAGGGGCTCGAAATGCCTAACGGATCGAAGTTCGAGATCAACCATGGCGGCGTGCTCCAGAAAGCGGAGGAGGAGCGCGCGTCGCCTCCCAATTGTGAGTTTGCCGAGACCGCCTTCGGATGGATGACGGGCGGTGAAGATAAGTGGCGCGCGCAATTTCCGAATCGCGTGCTCGACATCGCCTAACGAATCGCGCAGGGCGTCGAGTCGGAGCTCGAAGAGATCGGGTGGCCGGCGCAGACGGAGGGCCCGGGTCAGTGCTGTGCGCGACGCGATTACGCCAACCAGCCGGGGAATGGCGGGCTGCGACTTGACCGGAATTTGCGCGCTCATTTTTTTACCTTCGGATGCGCCGCCTGCGATGGCAGAATACGGACCGCGGCGATCCAATAACATGCTCAACCGTCAACAGGAACTAAACACACAGTTCCAGCAGCTCATCGATGCGTTCATCTTCGCGTTCTCGCTTTTTGCTGCGCACGCCCTGCGCTATTACGGCACGGGCTGGCTCGATCTGCCATACTCGATCGATCCGTTTCAAAACTACCAGTGGCTCCTGATCGTGGTCATGCCTTTCGGCCCAATCTTTCTCGACCTCCAGGGATTCTACCAGTCGCCGTTTAACAAGACGTTCGCGAAATCGTTCGTGCAGATCGTGCGGACAATGTTTTACCTCGCCATCCTCGTCAGCGCCTGCGTCATTTTTCTGCGCCTGCCGCTAACGAGTCGCGCGGTGCCTTTGCTCTTCATTCTGATCGCAACCGCGATGCTTCTCCTAAAAGAGCGCATGATCGTGACCCGCGTCCGTCGCCGGGCGGCCCGCGGGCAGGTGCGGGAACGCGTGCTCCTCGCCGGAGTGCCGCAGGACATCGCAGTTCTGGAAAGCTCGCTCAAGCCGGAGGAAAGTGTGCTCTTGCAAATCGTCGGCCGGATCGACATCGAGAAACAGCCCATCTCCGATCTCGTTGAGGCGATGCATGTCCACGCGGTCTCGCGCGTGATTTTTGCCGCCGGTCATAGCCAGTTGAACCGCGTCGAGCAGGCGATCGGCGCCTGCGAATTGGAAGGCGTCCCGGCCTGGCTGGTTGCTAATTTCATCCAGACTGCCATCGCCAAGCCGGACTTCGATGCCTTCGGAGGGCGGCCAATGTTGGTCTTCCGCTCGACGCCCGATGTGTCGTGGGCTTTCCGAATCAAAGGGCTGATCGATCGGCTCGGCGCGCTCGTCGGGTTGGTGGTGATGGCCATTCCGATGCTGGTTGTTGCGCTCGGGATCCGGTTGACCTCGAAGGGACCGGTCATTTTCAAACAGGAGCGGGCGGGAAAAAACGGCAAGCCTTTCGTGATGTATAAATTTCGCTCGATGTCGAGCGACGCGGAGATGCGGCGCGCGGAGCTGCTGCCCTTCAATCAAATGAGCGGTCCGGTTTTCAAGGTGGCGGAGGACCCGCGGATCACGCCGTTCGGGCGCTGGCTGCGACGCACCAGCATGGATGAATTGCCGCAACTCCTGAACGTCCTGAAGGGCAACATGAGCCTGGTTGGGCCGCGGCCCTTGCCGCTCTACGAGGTGGAGAAATTTGAAAACACCGCGCAGCGCCGCCGGCTGAGCGTGAAGCCGGGCCTGACCTGCCTCTGGCAGATCAGCGGCCGCAACCAGGTCAAGGATTTTCGCGACTGGGTGAAGCTGGACCTCGAATATATCGACCACTGGTCGTTAGGCCTGGATCTCAAGATTCTCCTGCGCACGATCCCGGCGGTGCTTTTTGGTCTCGGGGCGAAGTAGGCGGCGGAAAATTTTTGCGAGCCGCCGGCGCTCGTTAGGCGCTCGTTAGGCAGGCGCGAGCATCCGCTCGACATATTTCGCCAGGATGTCGAACTCGACATTCAGGATGTCGTTAGGCCGGAGGCACTCGAAGTTGGTCGCCCGATGGGTGTGCGGAATAATCCAGACGACGAAGCTCCCGGGGTGTAATTCCGCGATCGTTAGGCTGACGCCGTTCAAGGCGAGCGAGCCCTTGAACGCAGCGTAGCGGGCGAAGTCGCCTGGCAATTCCACCTCGAGCCGGTGATCCGCCCCGTCGGCCGCGTAGGAGATGACGCGCGCGGTAGCGTCGATATGCCCTTGGACGAAATGCCCTCCGAGGCGAGCCGTGGCCGCAAGCGCGCGTTCGAGATTCACCGGGCTCTCGGGGCGCAAGGTGCGCAGGTTGGTGCGAGCGAGAGTCTCCTCGAGGAGATCGAACGTGAGAAAGCCCTGCCGGATGGCGGTGGCCGTGAGGCAACAGCCGTTCACCGCCACGCTGTCGCCTCCGCGGAGGTCGGCGGCAATTGTTGGCGCGCTTAGTTGCAATTGCGTCCCGCCATCAGTGGCGCGGAGCCAGCGCACTTTTCCCACCTCCTCAATTAATCCCGTGAACATCGAGCGGGAGACTACCCTGCGCTTACCCGCTATCGTCAAGTACGAGCGGGAGGGCCGGTGATTTCGCATTTCTGCCAGCCCCGAGGCCCCATTTCTGAAGCTGTCGGCTCTTCGGTCCGGGATTGTCGGAATTTCAGTGCTCGAGGCTGGTGCCGGAGACTCCAACGGGTCTCCAAAGGCGAAAAGCAAGTCTAACGAAAGTCGGTAAAATTTACGCTTGCTGGCCTTGAAATTGCTCGTTAGGACCACTGAAGCGGGACGATTTCGCGCTGTCCATGAAGCAGACTGCGACATGAATCGGGGCGGGACCGTTCAAAAATATTTTCAAAAAAATGAAAAAAACGCTTGTCAGGGTGGATTTCTTCCTGAATTCTCACCGCCAAACCTAACCAAACCAATGGAGAAACAAATGATCAGAACTGTAATTACGAAGTTCGGATTTCTTCGCACGGCCCTAGCGGTCGGCGCGGCGATTCCGATTCTTGCGGGTTCCGGTGCGTTCGCTCAAGAGCCTTCGCCCGCCGCCCAGAGTCCGGCCCAGCCGCTGAACGCGCCTGGAGCGACCGGTGCTGCACCGCAGCCCGGCAATGAAGCGCCCACCTCCGCCGGTGGCGGTGTGGCCGAAACCGAGCGCATCATCGTGACCGGTTCCAACATCCCGACGGCACAGGAAGTCGGACCGAACCCGGTGCTCAACATCAACCGCGACCTCATCAACAAATCGGGTGAGCGTTCTGCGGAAGAACTGATCAAGAACCTTCCCGTCGCCAACGGCGGTGGTGTTCCGATCTCAAACAACGGCACCGGCTTTACTCCGGGTGCCTCCGCGATTTCACTTCGCGGTCTGGGACCTGACGCCACTCTCGTTCTGATCGACGGCCGTCGTCTCGCTCCTTACCCGGTGGGTAATGGCGGCACGCAAGCCTTCTTCGATCTTCGCTCGATTCCTGAATCGGCCATCGAGAGCATCGAAATCTTGAAAGACGGTGCTTCCACGACCTACGGCGCTGATGCCGTGGCTGGTGTCGTGAACATCAAGCTCCGCCATGACTACAAGGGGGCTGAAGCCTCGGTCGAGTACGGCAATACGCTGGACAAAGACTCGGGTGAATACCGCGCCTCGGTCATCTTCGGCGTGGGTGACGGCAATACGCAGGTCACCGGCTCGATGAACTTCTACCATCGCAATTCGATCTTCAATCGCGATCGTGGATTCTC
>DASXYO010000245.1:0-25148 GCA_036502465.1 Chthoniobacterales bacterium | reverse complement strand
GATCTGTTCCCACGGACCGAGATCGAGCTTGCCCTTGGTGATGGCCACCACGACTTCACGGCCCATGATCTGGCGCTTGAGGTGGGCGTCGGCGTTATCTTCGCCGGTGCGATTGTGCTGGTAGGCGCTGGTGGGCGCGTGCGGCGCAAGTTTTTCCAGCCAGACCTCGTAGTCATGATGGAGCCCACTCTCGTCGTCGTTGATAAAGACGGACGCGGTGATGTGCATGGCGTTGACCAGGCAAAGGCCTTCTGCCACGCCGCTCTGACTAACGAGTCCCTCGATCTTCGGCGTGATGTTGATAAACCCACGCCGGCCGGGAACTTCAAACCAGAGATGTTCGGTGAGCGATTTCATGCTTTTGATTCTGCCATATCCGCGAGTAAAGCAGGAATGTAGAGCGCAAATCCAGCGATTTTCCTCGGCAAACGAGTCAGCCCGAGAGTGCTCATCAAGCCTTTCCGCCTTACGGAACGTGACGCGATGATCGACGATGCTTTGCGCAAAATAGTCTGAGGTTTCCGGATGCGGATGACGTGGTCTGCCCGCCGACGATTTGCGCAGAGAGAAGAGTTGACCGATGCCGTAAGGTAAAGCTATGAAGAAATCGACTGGCGATAAGAAGGTGCTGTCAGCGGAAGAGCGAGCCGATCTGCTCAAAAGCTTGCAGGGGCGTTTTGAGAAGAATATGTCCCGTCACAAGGGCATCGACTGGGTGAAGGTAAAGGCAAGGCTGGAGAGTCGCGCTGGAAAGCTATGGTCGCTCTTCATTATGGAAACGACGGGCGGCGAGCCGGATGTGGTCGGTCAGGACAAGAAGACCGGCGAATATATTTTCTTCGATTGTTCGGCACAGACGCCGAGTGGGCGGGTGAGTCTTTGCTACGACGATGAGGCGTTGGCGGCGAGAAAGGAGCATAAGCCAAACGATAGCGCGGTTGGGATGGCGACTGCCATGGGAGTAGAGCTGCTAACGGAAGAAGAATATTTCGCGCTCCAGAAAATGGGCGAGTTCGATACAAAAAGATCAAGCTGGATAAAGACGCCTCCTGAGATCAGAGAGCTAGGCGGCGCGCTCTACGGCGATCGACGCTACGACCGCGTCTTCGTCGGGCACAATGGCGCTGACTCCTACTACAGCGGCCGCGCTTTTCGGGGCTCGCTCAAGGTCTGACCAAGCCACGGCTGTTTTCCGCCACGGGGCAGTTCGGAATCGAGGGAACCCAGCGCGAACTTCTGCCGCGCGAGAGTAATGATTCCATGGCGCTCGGCTGGCTTCAGTCGCGTTAGCATTTGGTCACTCCGGCTGGTGAATGAGCCCTGAATAGTTCGGCAATTCGATACGGTCGAGCAGGCTGCTCCCCATGAGCAATTTTGGAAGGAAAGGAATCGCGAATGCCTTGGTCACCTGGTTGCGCACGAAAAGTCCCAGACGCGTTTTGGGCGTAAAGGATCCGGCAAATTTCTTCGCTGCATCCTGCTTGCCGAGCATGAAAGGATGCAACCGCTCTTCGTAGCGCCTAAACGCTTGTTCGGGCGAGCTGGACGTGGCGCCGAGTTCGCCCGCCAACACATAAGCCGCAGCCATGGCGAGCGCCGAGCCCTGGCCCGCGAGAAACGACGGGCAAAAGCCTGCGTCACCTATGAGCCCGACGCGCCCTTTCGACCAGGTCTGCATCCGGATCTGGCTCACCCGGTCGTAATACAAGTCCGGACACGAATCCAGCGCAGCCAGAATTTGTGGACACTCCCAGCCGAGACCGCCGAATTGCGCGCGAAGGGCTTCTTTTTGCGCGGCAGTGTCGTGGAGATCGGTCAGGCGCCCGCGTTCGTCGGCGAACACAAATAGGAAGAGCGTTCGATCGTCGCGCAGCGACAGGCGACCGACCTGTTTCCCTGGCACGCTGAAGTTGATGAAGATGTCCTCGTCTCTCTGCGGATAACTGTCCGCCTCGAAGGCGGCGACGGAGTAACCGAGGAACTCTTCGAACTGATCCTCATCTCCGAAAGTCAGTCTTCTCACGATGGAATGGAGACCGTCGGCCCCGATCACGAGGTCGAAGTGGCGGGACGGCGCGTGTTCGAAAGTGACCTCGACGCCGTTAGCGAGCTGCTTGATCCCCGTGATGCTATCGCCAAAGATCGCCTCACATTTTCCTTCGACTTTGCGGTAGATGTTTCGCGCGAGATCGCTGCGCGCGATTGTGACATACCGGCCGTGGGCAGCTTTGCGGAAGATATCGACATCGAATCCGCCGACGCGTCGTCCCTCTGCGTTGACGATCCGCATTTCCCTGATGTTATAACCGTCGCGCCGGACGTCAGGCAGGATGCCCATTCGTTCCGCGACGTCGAAGCCGACGCCCCAGAAATCGATCGCGTAACCGCCAGCGCGCAACTGCGGCGCCCGCTCGACCAGTGTTGACTTTATCCCATGGACAGAAAGCCAATACGCCAGCGTCGGTCCCGCGATGCCGATCCCGGATATGAGGATGGACATGCCGAAAAATACATCGGATTTCCACGGACGCCACGAAAGCTCCGTCGTCATCATCAGCGTCCGGAGTGGAAAAGTGACCCCAAGATGGGCTGGAAACTGACTAACGATCTAAACGGAGTGTTGAATTTACTCGCGCTGCCGAACGATACGGCTTCTTAGTAATGCGCGCCGATGTATTCCCACATCTGGTGATGCCAGTAGGGCCATTCGTGGCCACCCTTCGGGCCCCAGTCGTCGAGATGATGCGGAATGCCGCGGCTGTTAAGCACCTCGGACATTCTATAAGTCGGGCCGGGCACTTCCCACGCGCCGCAGCCGGTCGCGAGATGGATATCGCAACTCGCGAGCTCGTGCAGAAACCATGGGTCATTCTGGTTGGCCATGTAGTCGACCGGGTTATTGAAATAGAAGTTGTCGTCGTACATTCCGTCCATCGAATCGCGCATGTCGTAAACGCCGGAGAGTCCATAGCAACGCTTCACCCGATCGGGATGTTTGAAGAGCGTATTGGCCGCGTGGAATGCGCCGAGCGATGCGCCGTAGGTGGTGATCGCGATGCCGCCGCTCTGGCATAGAGAGTCGATGAAGGGGAAAACTTCGTTCGCGACGTAGGCGTCGTATTGCGCCTGCATCCAGCTGCGATGGAATGGATGTGCGCTCTTGTTCTGGAAGGAATCGCTTTGCACGCCGTTGATCGAGAAAATCCGGATTCGTCCCTCGTCAAGGTAGGGACTGAGCGTGCGGATCATGCCCTGGCCTTCCTGCTCCCATTCGTCGCCGCCGCTGGTCGGGAAAGCGAGGATGGGCATTCCATAATGGCCGTAAACGGCGACGCCCATGTCGCGGTTGAGACGGTGAGAGTACCAGCGGTGATAATCACGATGCATATTTGGCGAGGATACCGGGTCAGCGTGCGGGCTCAAGTCCAGTTTCTGCCGTCGCGTAAGTCCAGTTCTGCGGTTAGCGTTGGTGCAATGAGTGCGCAGGAACAAATTTCGACGATTCTGAAAAACGATCTCGGTGTGGGGGAGAGCTATCGGCATGGGCCGAAGCGAGTCACCCCCGGCACGTTAGTCGAGACCGATGGAGCGGCGTTTAAGTGGTATAAACTCGCTCTGGAAAGTAAGCCGGTGCCAGATGAGATCGACCGGTTGGCACGATCGTTTCTCGCGCGCACGAAAACGGAGGCAAAAGGACTTGGCTTCGTCATTCTCCATCGGTGCGGGGAAGGCTTTTATTTTCTTATCGTCAACACCTGGCGCGGGAACAATGAGCTTTGGGAGACGGTATTCTATAAGGACGGAGATGCGATGCCGGACTTCGCTCTCTGGCCGCGCGACGGAATGCACAAACCGGCTTTTTGCGTTTGGGAGTTGGCGGCCGTCTGGCACGAAACAAAAGCGTGGGAGCGTTTTCTTACGACCGCGCGTGACGATGCCGCCGCCGAGCTCTGGCAGTGCGATCTTTATTCCGGGCCCGCCTGAGTGTCGCAATAAGAGCCCATCAGCCAAGGTTCGGGATTTCGTCGCCGCCGAAACCTACTTTTTCTTTGGCAGGGGCGCTTGAGCGTGATGACTCTCCCAGCCGGCACTCGGCTTCGAATCCCAGAACTTCCTCACCGACGGCACATAACTCGACATTCCGAGCTTCTCCTTAGTCGGCGAGAATACCTGTGCCCGCCAGTTTAACACGTCGGCGACAAACAACCTGCGGTCGGCGTCGAGCGCGAGAAAGTGTGCCCAGGCAAATTGGCCTGGCGCGTGACCCGGCTCGCCGATTGCACCGAGGATTTTGCCGTCGCGATCCAGCTCCAGGACGCGATCGTATCCGCCATCAGCCATCCAGATGTGCTGGTCCGGAGTAATGAACAGGCCGTAGGGATAACCGAGGCCGGTCCACTGCTTCACAAAATTGCCATCCTGATCGAAAATCTGGATGCGCTGGTTTTCGCGATCAGCCACATACACCAGGCCCGTCTCGTCGATCGCGATCGAGTGGGGCAGGTCGAATTCTCCGGGCTTGGTTCCATAGTTACCCCATGACTTCAGGAACTTACCCGTGTGATCGAACTTCATGACGCGCGAATTGCCGTAACCATCGCTCACGAAAATGTCGCCGCCTTTGCCGAAGGCGACGTCGGTGGGTTCGTTGAAGAGCCAGTCTGCCTCCGCGGCCACGCCCCGGCGCCCCAAAACGAGCAGGACGCGTCCCTCACGATCCAGTTTCAAGACCAGATGGTTGCCGTCGTCGGTTGTCCAAATGTTATCCTCGTTATCGATGCGCAAGCCGTGCGGATGATCGAAGAGACCATCGCCAAGATCCCGCTGATATTTCCCGTCGTGATCGAACTCCATCAGCATCGGTTTTCGGCGCTGGAAAATGAAGATGTGGCCCTGCGAGTTGAGCGCCACGCCGGCGACTTCGCCAAAATTCGCGGCTTCCGGGAGCTGAAAGAAGTTCGGCAACACCCGGTAGGCGAGAGCCGGGGCCGGTGTAAAAGCGGCAGCCCCTTCCGCGGCCTTCATGTTCCCCGGGAAACCGATCAGAACCAAGACCCCGACCAGGATGCGCGTTTGCATGAGCGGGAGGTTGGCCGCGCTGTTAGCAAAGGGCAAGCTGCGAGTGCGAGACCATTCCCTCCTTGCTTTCTCGGAAAAGGTCTCGCCTCCGCGGGCCCGTCACGATCTGGCTCGAGGAATCGAAACAGGCCAGGGTTCAAAGATCGAGATGATCGAAGTGCGCATGCGAAACAAGGATGAGATCGATCTTCGGCAGCTCGCTGACCTGCAACGCCGGCGCAATTTATCGGCGTAGCCCGAGCGTGATCCGGGCAGGCTGGCAAAATCCGTTCCTCGTCTCGGGCCCTGGCGTCGTTACACGGTGTTGCCCGCGAGGATATTCAAGCGGAATCTCAGGCGCGTTTATGTCTATGCCCAGCCCGATTGGCCGCCTGCTTATTGGCGTGTCGGTGATCCTGATCGTCTTGGTGGTGCCTGCGCGTGCGGCAGATATCCGTCCGGCCTCCGACGAAATCTATCAGGGCTGGCTTTGCATGTACGATCTCCGGTTTGACGAGGCGCACCGCGTCTTTGGTCGATGGCGAGAGGCACATGCCGATGACTGTCTAGCCCCTGCCTCCGATGCCGCCGCCTATTTGTTTTCCGAGTTGGCGCGCCTCGGCTCACTGGAAGCCGGATTGTTTGTCGACGATGCGCGCTTCAAAAATCGCGAGAAATTGTCGCCGGATCCTGTGATCAAGTCGCATTTTATTGAGGAAATCGCGACGGCGGATCGCCTGGCCGATGTCGCGTTGCAGAAGGCGGACAACGATACAACCGCGCTTCTTGTTAAATCGCTCACCTGCGGGTTGCGCGCGAATTATGCCGCGTTGATCGACAAACAAAGTCTCGCTGCTCTGAGTTACACGAAGGAAGGCCGGCCGTTTGCGGAGAGACTGCTGGCGGCCGATCCCGGTGCATTCGATGCCTATCTCGGGCCGGGGATAGAGAACTACCTGCTAAGTCTTAAGTCGGCGCCCTTGCGCTTCATTTTACGGATTACCGGCTCGGAAACCGATCGCGAAAAAGGCATGGAAGAACTCAGGAGAACTTCCCTGCATGGTCATTATCTCGAGCCGTTTGCCAAGCTTTTGCTCGCCGTCGCGGCGCTACGCGATGATAAGCCCGCGCGAGCGGTCGCCCTTCTCACCGAACTGCATGACCGCTTTCCGCACAATGAGCTTTACGCGCGGGAGCTGGCCCGCATCGCTGCTGGAGAGCAATGATTCCGGCTGTGCCGGGCGACTGGCAAGGCTTGTTAATTCGCCCTTAGTCGTGCGCTTCGCAAAGACTCGAACGGTGTGGGGCGAATCTCGTTAGCCTGCTTTTTTCTCGGCCTTCAGCGTCGCCATGTCGATCACGAAACGGTGTTTCACGTCGCCGCTCACGACTCGGTCCCAGGCCCGGTTGATGTCCTGCATCGAAGTCATCCCGATGTCGGGTCTCACGTCGTGCCCGGCGCAGAAGTCGAGCATCTCCTGGGTTTCCCTTATTCCGCCGATACCGGAGCCGGCGAGGGAACGGCGCTGCGTGAGAAGGTTAAAGATCTGCGGCGAAGGATGCGGCGTGGCTGGCGCGCCGACCAGAACCATGGTGCCGTCGCGCTTGAGCAGGCTGATGTAGGGATCGAGATCATGGGTTGGCTCCTCCTTTCGCAACGCTCCGATGCAGAAAGCTTGGCATGCCGCCGTTTTCCTGTTCGGATGTGGCCAACCCCGGGGGCGCTGCAAATTAAAATCGAGGAACAGTTTATGACGAAAAGATTTATCTATCTGCTGGTGGCGGCGAGCACGTTCGGCGCGGTTTCGCTCTTTGCGCAGGGAGGGACGACACCGGAGTCGACGCTGTCCTTAAACAAGAAGGCCTACACGCTCAAGCGCGCGCTCGCTTACGAGACGAAGATCGACAATGAGGACGCGATCGCGGTCGTCCTGAGCGGCCAGCCCGTGACGAACGAGGCCCTGAAGGAAGCGAAAGACGCAGAAAAAGAGGGAGGGGATCCCCAGTTCAAGCGGCCATTCCTGCGGCTGGTCTTCAAGAAAACCGGCGAGATCGAGAACTGGAGCGCCGCCGCCGGCAGCACCCAGGTCGGCCGGCGAAGCGGCACCGCGAAGGGAGAACTCAAGTTGCAAGGCGGTCGCGTGACCGGCAAAGCAAGCGTCTCGGATGATATCCAAGGGATGTTCCCGGCCAGCTTCGATGTGAAATTTGACGTGGCGCTCCTCAAGTCGGGCGAGTCGTTACCGGAGTCGACCGTGAAAAAGGGCGGACCGGCGGCAAACGTGAAGCCGACCGTGAGCGGCGTGTTCAAGGGCAACGGGAAGGATGCGAAGCTGGCCTACGCCTCGGCGCGCTGGGTGGAACCGTTTGACGATAAACCCGGCATTGAGCTGATCTTCACCGAGAAGGATCATTCCAAGGCGAAGAAGCCCGGCTTCGATGCGATGTTTGGCAAGTTCGGAAGCGCACTTGTCATCTCGCTCCACGAGGATGGCCAAATCTATGGCTGCCAGGTCTGGCACCGCGACAACCAGAAACAGGGATTCAGTTCGACCGGCCAAATCGAGACGAGCGATTTTACTTACGGCGACGGCAAGGTGGAAGGTGAAATTACGACCAACGGCCCGCTGGATTTCTTCGGCGAAACCTGGGAGGTGAAGATCAAGTTCGTCGCGCCGCTGGGTGAGACTCCGAAAGAGTTTCAGGTTGCGGAAGCGAAGAAGCCCGAGAAGGAAGCCACACCGGCGGAGAAGGACGCGGACGACAATGTCGATGTGGAAGCATTGATGAAATCCGGTGAATCCTCGGGGGCAGCGGGTGGGGGAATCAAAGCGAAGGACCTCGCGCTGACCAAGGATGCGGCTGACGTAAATTACAAGGCGATGGTGGAACAGCTCGAATTTAAGAGTAAGTCGAGCGTGAAGAGCGTCTGCGCGGAGCTGGCCGCGAGCCTCAAGGCGCAGGGCTGGAAGACCGAAGGAGCCGATATGACTAATCCGCAGTCCTCGATCCTGAGAAGGAAGCAGGGTGAAGCCAGCCTCACGATCTTCGTCAAACCGTCGGGCGGGGGAAGTGAAGTGAGAATGATGACCGAGGGTCTTTCCTGGGAATAACGGCCCGTCCCTAATTTGATGGCAAACAAGGTCACGAATCTGTTCGGGATCATATCGCTTGGCCTAACTATCGTAGGTGGCCTTCTGATCTGCGAGGTGATCCGCCCCTTTCGTGATCTTTCCATCGATGGCCCGATTGCCCTCGGCTGCTGGGGAGTCGGGGCGGTGCTGGGCCTCGCCTGCTTTTTCGTAAAAGGGCGATCCCTGTTCTTCAGCATTTTCGCTTTGGTCGTGAATGTCCTGCCTTTGCTCGGAGCGCTCGTCCTCTGGTGGTTGCTCAGCCAGAGCAATTTCGCCTGGCATTGACCTGGGGGAATCTCGCTGGGCCCGCGGCCTTCGCCTCTTGAAGGAAGCGTTGCCACGATGTAAGCGACAGGGGTATGGCGAAAGGTCCTGAGTACGCGGACGAATCGAAGGAGACGCTGCGCGCCCGGTTGTTTCACTGGACGGCGGAACTTCTTCTTGTCTTCGTCGGCGTGTCGGCGGCGTTTTGGCTGAACAATTATCAGGAGCACGCACAGAAGGCGCAGCGCCGCGACCGCATCCTTGCTTCACTCGAGCGGACTTTGCGGGAGGGGATCGCGAGCGGAAAAATCAATGCCGCCCAAGAGGAACAAGTGAGCAGGGAGTTTCAACGCGTCCTCGCCGCCGGGGAAATGCCGCCGTTGCGTCCGTATGTTTTTACGACTGACTACAGCCCGGGCGATTTCGCGGCGCTTCTTCAATCCGGCGGTGTCGAGTTGCTCGACGTGGATACGCTAACTGCCCTGCGCAACGACGAATCGGTCATCCGCTGGGGACTTAGCCGGCTGCAGCGTTATCAGAAAATAAGTGATGAGTTGATCGTGCCGAACCTGGGCCAGGATCCATCTTTCTTTTACGATCCCGCGACGAGGAAATTGCGAAAGCCCTTCGAGATGTATCCCGAAGCTTTGCAAGCCACGGTGCAATTTGCGCATGACTTGGATCGAACGCACAGCGAGTTGCTCAAGCGCATCGAGGCCGAGCGGCGCCAGTGAGGCGTAGAATTGACATCTGGGCTCGATCCAAGAGAAAGATGCTTTTATGAAACACAATCTCCGTCTCTGCCTTCGGCGTCTGCTGGTATGCAGTGCTCTTCTTTTCATCTCGGTGGGGGCGGCGAATGCCGGCGCTGCGGAGGCGACGATTGCTTCCAGGATGGCGAACGTCGCCGGGGTGCAACTGCATTACCTGACGGCTGGGAAAGGCCCGGCGGTGTTATTGCTCCATGGTTACGCGGAGACATCGCGGATGTGGCGGCCGATCATGCCGCTCCTCGCGAAGAAGTTTACCGTCATCGCGCCGGACCTGCCGGGAATCGGCGACTCCTCGATTCCGGCGAACGGGATCGACATGATCACCTCCGCGGAACGGATTCACTCGCTCCTTCGGTCGTTAGGCGTAGAGAAGGCGAAGGTGGTAGGACACGATATAGGACTGATGGTGGCTTACGCTTACGCTGCGACGTTTCCCTCCGAAACGGAGAAGCTCGCGCTGATGGATGCCTTTCTTCCCGGCGTCGCAGGCTGGGAGCCGATCTATGACAGCCCGGACTACTGGCATTTTCGTTTTCACGGCCCGACGCCGGAGGCGCTCGTGAAAGGACGCGAAGCAATTTACTTCGCCTATTTCTGGAACGACCTGGCGGCGGATAAGACTCACTCCCTGCCGGAAGCCGATCGCAAGGCCTACGTGGCAGCCTATTCGAAGCCTGGCCGGATGCGAGCGGCGTGGACCTATTTCGCCTCCTGGCCGCAACTGGCGAAGGATTTTGCGAAGCTCTCGCAGACAAAATTGACCATGCCGGTGCTCTCGATTGGCGGGGACAAATCGTTAGGCGGCCCGCTCGCCGAGCAGGCCAAACTGGTGGCCGAGAATGTAACGGTAGTCGTTATCAAGGACTCCGGTCATTGGATCCTGGAGGAGCAGCCAAAGGAAACAACCGACGCGCTCGTGAAGTTTCTCGAATGAAGCGCGATCTCCGCCTCGTGATTGCGTCTTCGTGCTTGTCTGGCGACCGGTGCCCGGGGTAGAGAATAGCACTTATGGCACGCGTTGTTCATTTTGAGATCTACACGGACGACCCGGAAGCGGTGCGACCGTTCTACGAGAGTGTGTTTGGCTGGAAAATCCAGAAGTGGGACGGGCCCGTGGAATACTGGGTGGTAACAACAGGCGATGAAGGCGAACCGGGGATCAACGGCGGGCTCCTGCGCCCGCGGCCGGGCCAGAGTGCCGGCACGCTGAACACGGTGGCGGTCGAGGCGATCGATCCCGCGCTTGAGAAAATCCAGCAGCAAGGCGGGAAAATCTGCGTGCCGAAGATGGCCATCCCGACGATCGGCTGGCTGGCCTACGTCGAGGATCCGGCTGGCAATGTCTTCGGCGTGCTCGAACCAGACTCGCAGGCAAAGTAACCCGACGAAGACTGCGCGGTGATTATCGACCGCTGTTTCCTGCGGTCTCGGACTGTAACCTTCGAGACCGCGGTTCAGTCACTACTGACATGATGAAAAATCTTGCCTTAGTGACGATCGGCCTGCTCCTGGCCGCGAGTCCTCCGAGGCGCGGGCTACGATCCGCTCGCGGTTCCTCCAGATTTTCATGTGCAAACTCAGGATCTCATGGTCCACGACGAGGCGCGGCATCGCAATATTTCGGTGCGAATCCGGGACTCTACGGACCCGGCGCTGCCAGCTCGGTTCGACGATCGGAAACCTTAACGCCCTGGCTTTCGCCCCGGCTCCCTAACGTTGTTTATTGTTCCGCCGGCCGCGTCCGGTAAGACAGAAGCAGTATTCCGCGACGCCGGCTGGGGGCAGGCGTCGCAAGCGTGTTGATGACATGGCAAACGACCTTGATAAACATGTCATCGATGTGGAGTGGCCTGTCATCGATAACGATTGGCGAGGCATCGATGCGGATTGGCCTATCATCGATAGCGATGAGCAAAGCATCTATGTGGATTGGCCTATCATCGATAACGATGAGCGAGGCATCGATGTGGATTGGTTTGTCATCGATGACGATGAGCGAGGCATCGGTGTGGTTTGGCGTGTCATCGATAATGATCAGCGAAGCATGGATGTGGATTGGTCTGTCATCGATAACGATTGGCGAAGCATCGATGTGGATTGGCGTGTCATCGATAATGATTAGCGAAGCATCGCCTACGCAGATAGGGCGTTCCGTGAGGCAAAGCGAAGCTCTCCTGCTGAAAGGCAAAGTCTCACCAGCGAAGAGCGGAATCGCGCCATGGCGAAGTGCGGCTTCGCCGCGTGTGGTTGGGATTGCCGTCGTCCAGTGCACGACTCTCTGATGGCGAAGGCGAACCGACGACAAGTGCCGGCTCTTCGGGAACAGCCGAAATCCGGATCCCGAGACACGAAGAAGGTAATCGCTAGGGCTGCGCGGCGGTTAATTGCTCCGCTTCTGCCACGGAGGATTGTCCGGTTGATTCGGCTTCCTCCGCCACGGGCTTCGCGAAGACCGCGGGGTAGGGCCCTGCCGCCGGCTTCACTTCTTCGATTTCGCCTCGACCCTTCAAGCGAGTGAGGACCACTGAAATATCAGGGGAATGCAGCGGATGCCCTTCGCGTTCGAGCATTGACGCGATGTGGTGCAGGGAAAAGTCTTCCGTCATTCTCTGGATCGCCCACCTGACAAGGTTGGCAATGGCTCCGTGTCCCGAAAACCTCCAATGTTTCAGCTCCGGATGGATGTAACGTTCCACTGGAGGCTTGGGCGGCAAAGCAGCCGGTACAGGCGGCGGCAAGGAAGCCGTGACCGGTGCGGCGGACGTGAGCAGTTCTTTCGTTTCCACCGCTGGCCGGGAGGGAAGAAGCGCGGAGACCAGTCTGCCGAATTGCATTGAGTTCGGCCCGTAGCCTTGGCCGGTGTACTTCTCCACTACGTCCAGGGCGGCGAGAAGGCATTCGCGCTCCATGATCTCCTCGCGGAGGCGGGCACGAAGCGTATGGATTTCATCAAGGTTTAGGTTCATGCAATGCAAGCGAAGCAAATGCGATGCCGGGCGCGGGGAACATTGCAATGGTCGATCGGCGTCGCGGAGGAAAAGCGGGGCAGGGCGGCGATCTCGTCCGGTGTTCTCGAGCTCAGATCCTGGCGAATTTGCTAAGATCAAGGCACAAGATCCTCCGAGACGTGATCGATCACCACCGGCTCGATCCGCGCCCGGCCCGGCTCAGCACGCCGGAGGTCGTGGGCATGTTCGAGCTTTTCGCCCAGCTCATCGCCTTCCACATCGACGCGGCGCAACGGATGACCGAGAACGAAGCGCTGCTGGCGGACGAGCGGAAGACAGCGGAGCTGCGTGAGCAATTCATCGGGGTGCTCGGCCATGATCTGCGAACTCCGCTAGTCGTTAGTCGGAAGATGCCCGGCGGCTCTGGCCGGGACGGCCGATAGAGGTGGATTTCGACCAGACAGATCCGATCCGGTTCGACCGAAAACGGTTGTCGCAGCTGTTCGCCAATCTGCTGAGTAATGCCATGACTCATGGTAAGCCCGACACTCCGGTAAAGGTGCGCGCCGTGAGTCGCGACGGTCGCTTCGAGTTATCGGTGACGAATGCCGCCGATCAGATCCCGGCCTCGATCGTGGAGAGGCTCTTTGAGCCTTTCTCCCGGGGCGAACCGGGTAATTATCGGGTAGGACTCGGGCTCGGATTGTACATCGCCTCCGAGATCGCGAAATCGCACGGTGGGACTCTCGGGGTCGTCTCAACGCCGGGAAAGGCTCGTTTCACCTTCGTCATGCCGCGTCCAACCTGAAGCGGGCCGACTTGTGACTAGCAAGCGGCCGGCGGATGCCAGACATGGGGCAGAGCCCAGCGAAGAAGGAGATTGTCTCGTTTGGGGGACTCGATTGCCTTTCGCGCCGCGATAAACTCCAGTCGCTCGCGCACCTCGAGGCGGTGACGGATGCGGCGCAGCCGGTCGTCGCGAAGGTTCGCGATCTTGGGCGTATCCACCATTTTCGTTAGGTGCCAGCCGTCGCAGATCGGACAGCAATAACTTCGGAGATCTGCCGGAATTCCGCGGGCGCGATGTCCACGGAGGAGCCGGTTGAGATGGGTCTGAGCGGCCCGCTTACTGCGATAACGCGCCTTCGCGCGACAGCGCTCCTCGGCAGGGCCGAGGCCAGGCTGTAGTGCAGGTGGGATGATCATAATGATTCTCGATCCTTACAAATGTAGAAAGAATCGTGCCGGAGCGGGGACTCTATTGCATGCCAATCGCCGACGATGAGGCCGGCTCGATATTGTCGGGTAAGGGCGACGGCGCGGTGGTCGATTGCGATAATCCCTCGCCAATCAACGGACTATGCAGAGGCGGCTTTCCTGATACAATCGCCTCGAACACCGGATGCCCGATCGCAATTTTTTCGCCGAGTTGAAACGGCGCAACGTTTACAAGGTCGCGGTCGCATACGCGGTCGTGGCCTGGTTGCTGATTCAGGTCGCGACCCAGGTATTTCCGTTTTTCGATGTCCCGAACTGGTCGGTTCGCCTCGTTATTCTCCTGCTCGTCCTCGGCTTCCCGTTGGCTCTTATTCTCGCCTGGGCCTTTGAATTAACCCCGGAAGGAATTAAGCGCGCCGACGAGGTGACGCCCGAGGAATCGCGGCGATCGGGAAAAGGGCGAAAGCTGATCGCCTTCACGGTCGCGGTCGCGGTTATTGCCGCCGCGCTCTTTGCCCTCCGTTTCTTGCATCTCAATCCAGCGCCCGCCAGGACCGTTGCCGTCGCGCCGAAAGCGGTCGCGTCCCCGCCGCCCGCGGCTATTCCCGAAAAGTCGATCGCCGTGCTGCCTTTCGAGAATCTCAGCTCCGATAAGGAGAACGCGTTTTTCACCGATGGCGTGCAGGACGAAATCCTGACCGACCTCGCCAAGGTGGCGGACCTTAAAGTGATCAGCCGCACGAGCGTGATGCAATATCGCGACGCCGCCGCGCGCAACCTGCGCAAGATCGGTGCAGACCTCGGCGTCGCGCACGTGCTCGAGGGCAGTGTGCAGCGCGCCAGCGGCAAGGTGCGGGTGAATGCACAGTTGATCGACGCGCGGACGGATGCGCACCTCTGGGCTCAGACTTACGATCGCGACTTGCAGGATGTCTTCGCGATCCAAAGCGAGATCGCGCAGACGATCGCGGAGCAACTCCAGGCGAAGCTTTCGCCTAACGAGCAAAAGGCGATCGCGCGCCCGCCGACGACCGATCTGGCCGCGCACGACATGTATCTGCGAGCCCGGGTGCTGGACGAACTTTCCAACGATCCGAACGGTCGCGAATATCTGCTGCAGGCAGTGCAGCTGCTCGAGGATGCGATCAAGCGCGATCCACACTTCCTCCTCGCCTACACGGCTCTGGTCGAAGTGCATACGGACCTCTACTGGGGCGCCTTCGATCATACGCCGGCACGGCTCGAGCTGGCCAGGGTTGCACTGGAAAAGGCGGAAGCGATCGCGCCGGATGCGGGGGAAGTGCATTTTGCGAAAGGTCTTCTCGCTTATCACGGCTACCGCGATTACGTCGGGGCTCACGCCGAGTTTGCGCTCGCGCTTCGCAGTCTGCCAAATTCCGCTCATCTCGTGATGACGATCGCCGCTCTCGATCGGCGGGAGGGGCGCTGGGAGGATGCCTTTCGAAACTTCCTTCGCGCGGTCGAGCTGGATCCGATCGATCCTACGACTTTGCAGGAAACGGCCTTCACCTATAGCCGGTTGCGGCAATACCCTGAGGCCGCCAAGTATCTGGAACGAGCGGTCGCAGCCAACCCGAACGATGTCTTCGGGCGCTCCATCCTATGGGCTCTGCCCTATTTCGGCCGGGGCGAAACGACTGACTTGAGAGCGCAGCTTGACGAGCTTTTGCGGACGAATCCTAAGGACGCAAGCCGGCTGGCCTCGCTCTATGTGGAACTCGCACTTGCGGAACGAAACCGTGCGGTGGCCGAGCAGGCGCTGAAGCTGGTCCCGGCGGACGGGACAGTAGATACGACCTTGAATGCACAATGGCCGCACGACTGGTATGTCGGCCTGGTGGCCAGGAGCTTTGGCGATGCCGGCGCGGCTGAGCAGGCTTTTGCAGCTGCTCGTCCAGCGGCTTTGCAGACTACTCAGGAGCAGCCGAATTACGCGCCCGGTTGGTTGATCCTGGGACTGCTCGACGCGGGACTGGGTCATAAGGACGACGCAATCGCGGAAGGCCGTCGCGCGCGGGAGTTACTGCCTGTTTCCAAGGATGCATTTGATGGGCCGATCTACGCCACCTATCTGGCCGTGATCTATGCGTGGACGGGGGAAAAGGACCTGGCCTTCGAACAATTAAAGGATTCAGCTAACGCCGCTGCCGGTATTCAGTATGGCGTCCTGAAGCTCTCGCCCATGTTTGATTCACTCCGCGGCGATCCGCGCTTCGATCAGATTCTCTCCTCTCTCGCGGCGAGCTCTTCCCAGACGGGTCCCGCCATCACCCGATGACACTCTTCGCCGAGCTCAAACGGCGGAACGTGCTGCGCGCGGCTGCATTCTACGCCGCGAGCGCATGGCTGCTGGTCCAGGTCGCGACGCAGGTTTTCCCGCTCTTCCATGTCGCGGAGTGGGTCATGCAATGGATCGTGGTCGCGGCCTGCATCGGCTTCCCCTTCGCGCTGGCTTTCTCCTGGTTCTACGAGTGGACGCCGCAGGGTCTGAGACTCGAGAGCGAGATTCCCGCTAACGAGTCTATCACCCGCCAAACGGGTCGAAAGCTCGATCGCTGGATCATCGCGATCCTTTCCCTCGCCGTCGTCCTGCTCCTGGCCGACAAGCTGGTCCTGCATAAAGACGCCAAGGCGGACTCGACCAAGGCCAAGGCGACCTCGGAGAAGTCAATCGCCGTGCTCCCCTTTGTAAACATGACTTCCAACAAGGAGAACGAATTCTTCGCCGACGGCTTGTCGGAGGAAATCCTGAACTCGCTCGCCCGTATCGATGCCATGCGGGTGATTGGGCGCACTTCTTCCTTTCAGTTCAAAGGCAAGACCGAAGACCTGCGCACCATCGGGGACAAGCTCGGTGCCGCCAACATTCTCGAAGGCAGCGTCCGGCGCGAAGGCGAGCGTGCGCGCATCACGGCCCAGCTCATTCGCACCTCCGATGGGATTCATCTTTGGTCGGAGACTTACGACCGCACCCTGACGGATACTCTGGCCGTGCAGGTGGATATCGCGGAACATGTCGCGGACGTGCTTAATGTCGTGCTGGACGACGGGGAACGTGCGCGGATGCGGGCGGAAGGCGTGCAGAATGTGGATGCTTTTATCGCCTACCAAAAAGGGCTGAAGCTCTACGACGACGCGCATAACCGGGCGAAGTCTCACGATGCGATCGAAGGACTGCGATTAGCTAACAAGGAGTTCGACAGGGCGGTTGCGTTAGAGCCCGGATTCTCCCGGGCTTGGTTCGCCGCCGCCGATCTCTACGATCACATCCTGCTCGCGGACAACCGGCCAGAGGCGGAACGCCTCGACGCGCAGCGCCAGGGCTTGCACTATTACGAGCAAGCCGTCGCGACGACGCACGACGAACAATTGCGTCTCCTGACCCTGGGCGATCGCCAGATAGTGAGTAATGACTGGCACGGCTTGAAAGCCCGGATCGAAGAAGCGCTAAGAGCCCCGGGCTGCAATGCGCCTGATTGGCTGCCGGTCTTCGCCAGTATCTTCGGCTACGGCGATTTAATCGAAGATCTCGGGAAGCGAGTTAGTGTTTGTGACCCACTGAATAACATCAATTACAACAGCCGGACGCGCGCCGCCCTTTCCTCGGGTCGGCCGGAACTCGCCCTGAAGATTCTGGACGCGGGCGCGAAAGTGAGAGGCGGGGCGCCAGCGCCGACGGGTTATCGAGTGGAAGCGTTCCTTATGTTGAACCGGATCGACAAAGCGAAGGAAGAGCTGTCGAAATTGGATGCGACCGACGAATCCTACTACCGGTCTGCGTTCTACGTCGGGCTCGCCGCGGGAGAGAGCGCTGAGAGCATTCACGCGCGTTTGCAGTCAGTCGATCGCGCCGGCTCGGTTTACAAGTTCTGGGGCCAGACCGATGTCATCGTGGCGGCGCTCAGCGGCAATCGCGCGGAAGCGAATCGCCTCGCGGCCAGGATCGACGCGCAACCCGGCGGCGGCCTGGTGCTGTCGGTCATCACGGCTGACTATCTCTGCGGCGCGCCCTTCGACCTGGAAGCCACGCCTAACTTTAAAGCCAGGCTGGCTGAATCCGGTCTGCCATGGCCACCAGCGCCGGCGATGAAACTCTCGCGGCGCACCGTGACCTCGCGATGAACGAATTCTTTCAACGTCTCAAACAGCGCAAGCTGGTGCAATGGACGTTGGCCTACGTGGCCGCCGCCTTCGCGCTGATCCAGGGGATCGACGTCGTGGCGCAGCAGTTTGGCTGGCCCGCGGGAGTACGGCGCGGGATAACTCTCGCGCTCGTGGTTGGGTTCTTCGTTACGCTCGTGCTGGCCTGGTATCATGGCGAGCGCGGCGCCCAGAAAGTGAGCAGCACGGAGCTGATCATCCTGGCAGTCCTTTTGGGCGTCGGCGGCGTCGGAATCTGGCGGTATTCAGAATCGGTTAGAAACGAGCCTAACGACCTTTCCAAAGCTGACGGCGCGAAACCGATTTCCGCGAAATCAATCGCCGTCCTGCCCTTTGACAACCTGAGCGGAGATAAGAATAACGCGTATTTTGCCGAAGGCATTCAGGACGAAATCCTGACCCGACTGGCGAAAATCGCGGACCTGAAAGTCATCTCGCGCACCTCCACCCAGCGCTTCCAGAGCGCGCCTGAGAACCTTCCGGAGATCGCGAAGCAACTCGGGGTCATGCACATCCTCGAAGGGAGCGTGCAGAAAGCGGGCGATCAGGTGCGCGTGAATGTGCAGCTCATCAAGGCCACGACGGATTCGCATCTCTGGGCTGACACCTACGATCGGAAGCTGATCGACATTTTCACGGTCGAAAGCGAGATCGCGCAGACCATCGCCGAAACCCTGCAGGCAAAGCTCACTGGTTCAGAAAAAATCCTGCTCACGCAGAAGCCGACGGCGAATCCCGACGCCTACGAGCTTTATCTGAAGGGCCGTTTTTTTTGGAACAAGCGGACCGGGGCGGATCTGCGGAAATCGATCGAATTTTTCCAAGGCGCGATCGCAAAAGATCCCGGCTACGCACTTGCTTATGCGGCGCTCGCCCAGGCCTGGATCTTGTTGCCCTCCCAAAATGCAGCCGCGCCTAAAGATTGCGGACCACCGGCGGAGGAAGCGATCAAGAAGGCCCTCGCCTTGGACGAGACCTGTTCCGACGCGCATGCGGCTCTTGGGGAATTGAGGGCGAGCTATGAATTCGACTATGCCGGCGCGACTCTGGCCTTCGACCGGGCAATCCAGTTAAACCCGAACGACGCCACGGCCCGGCATTGGTCGGGCATGAACATGGCGAGCCTGGGAAACATCGCGGGCGAGGTCGCGCAAATGCAGCGCGCCGTGGCGCTGGATCCGCTTTCGCTCATCATCAATACCAACCTGGGGCGGGCTCTCATTCATGCTCGCCGTTTCGACGATGCGATCGCGCAGTTGCACCGGACGATTGAGTTGAACGCCGGTTTCGCCTATGCCCACCGGGCGTTAGGGATGGCCCTTGAGTTCGAGGGGAAAACGGCGGACGCCATCTCCGAGTATGAAAAAGCGCTATCGTTAGGCGAAGACATCGCGGCGTCGGCCATGCTGGGTCATCTCTCCGGGAAAATTGGCCGCCAGGTTGAAGCGACAAAATTTCTCCGGCAGCTCCAGGCGGAGAGGGCGCGCCGCTACGTCGATCCCTTTTGGCTTGCGATCGTTTACGTCGGGTTGGGTGATCGCGAGCACGCAATGGCCGCGCTGGAACAAGGCTATGCCGACCGCAACGGCGATGAGTTGGGCTACCTCCGGATCGATCCGTTCCTCGACCCGATCCGCGGCGATCCGCGTTTCGAGGCGCTGGCGGAGAAGATTGTGCCAGCGCGTGAGTTTGCTCAGACTTTGCCTGAGTCCAAATGAACCCGCGCAATTTTCTCGACGAGCTGAAGCGACGCAACGTCGTGCGCGTGGCCGGCCTCTATCTTGTGGGGGCATGGTTGCTCGTGCAGGTGGCGGGGACGTTGTTGCCGGTCTTCGACGCACCGGCCTGGGTCATGAAATCTCTCGTCGGCCTGCTCGCGGTCGGCCTCGTCCCCGCGTTGATTTTTTCCTGGGTCTTCGAGCTCACACCCAAAGGATTGAAACGCGACGAAGATGTCGCTCCCGAGGAATCGATCGCCCCGCAGACCGCGCACCGCATGAATCGCCTCATCATCGCGCTGCTCGCGCTCGCGCTGGGATATTTCGCAGTCGACAAGTTCGTCCTCGCACCCCGCCGGGCCGCCGCGCCTGACGAATCGTCCTCCGGCGTGACCGCCAAGTCGATCGCGGTCCTACCTTTCGAGAACCTGAGCGAAAACAAAGCCAACGCCTATTTCGCCGATGGTATGCAGGATGAAATCATTACGCGCCTGGCGAAGATTGGCGGGCTGCGCGTCATCTCGCGCACCTCGACCCAGCGCTACAAGACGCGCCCGTCGAATCTGGCCGAGATCGCAAAGGAGCTTGGCGTTTCCCATCTCGTCGAAGGAACAGTGCAGCGGGCAGGTGATCGGGTACGGATCAACGTCCAGCTCATCCGCGCGGCCCATGAAGGTCATCTCTGGGCTGAAATTTATGATCGCAACCTGACCGACATCTTCGCGGTGCAAAGCGAGTTGGCGACGCGCATTGCGGGGTCGCTGCAGGCGACGTTGAGCGGAGCCGAGCGCAAAGCCGTGGCGGAGAAACCGACCAGCAATCTCGCCGCCTACGACGCCTATCTGCGTGGAATCGATCTCTTTTCGCGGCCGGGACAAACCGAGGAGAATGAAAGGAAGGCAGGCGACGCCTATACCGAAGCGGTGCGATTGGATCCGCAGTTTTCCCAAGCCTGGGCGGCACTGTCACGGGCCAATGCGAGCATTTATTTCCTCCAATTCGATACGAGCGCAGGCCGCAAAGAAGCCGCGCGTTCCGCAGCCGAGACGGCCACGCGTCTCAATCCTTCATCTCCGGAAACGCTCCTGGCGAATGCCTACTATCGCTATCACGTCGAGCGCGATTATGAAGGCGCCCGTCTCCTTTTCGAAAAAATTCAGCGAGAAATGCCGAGCAATAGCGAGGTTCTGGAAGCGCTCGCGCGCATTGCGCGCCGCCAGCGCCGCTGGAACGATAGCGTTCACCTTTACGAACAAGCCGCGCAAATAAACCCGCGCGATCTCGGCCTCTTTATGGACCGCGCCTGGACTTTTTCCATGCTGCGACAATACGCCTCTACCGCCGACATGATCGCGCAGGCCCTTGCGATCAGTCCCGACGATCCGGAGGTGTTGGTCACAAAAGTGAAGCAGTTACAAACGACGGGCGAATTGCCGGCCGCTCGCGCAGTTCTGGAGCGCCTCCCACCGGGCTCGGCCGGTGGACAGTCTGATGGACTTCGATTCTTGCAGTTGCTCTGGGAACGGCGTTCCGACGAAGCCGCCCGGCTGATGGAAGCCCAGATCGCAAAAGAGAAATCGGGGTCGCCGGCAGAAGTTGCAAACTCCCAGGTGCTTCTCGGCGATGCCCTGTCATCAGGCGGAAACAAGGAAAGAGCGAGGCAAGCGTATCTCGCAGCCAAAGCAGGATTTGAAGTGCTTCGGCAGGAGCAGCCGGAAAGTCCATTCTTGGCCGCCAATCTTGCCTTCACCGAAGCGGGGCTTGGAAATAAGGAGGCTGCAATTCGCGAGGGCGAGCGGGCCGTGTCGCTCTTGCCAGTCTCGGAAGATCCGGTCTTTGGCCCGGGCATGGAAGAAGCCCTCGCCGGCGTCGAGGCGCAGGTGGGCGAAAGTGAGCGCGCGATCACGCGCATCGAGCGGTTGCTCACCACTCCCTATGGCGCCTTTCCGCTCACTCAGGCCGCCCTGCGCCTCGATCCCACCTGGGATCCGCTACGCTCCCATCCACGTTTCAAAGCGCTCGTCGAAGGCCCGGAGCCGAAGACGATTTACCAGTAAAGGCTCATGAACCCGCCCGACTTCTTCAGCGAGCTAAAGCGCCGCAACGTCGTCCGCATGGCCGGATTGCATCTGGTGGGCGCGTGGTTGCTCGTGCAGGTGGCGGGGACCGTTCTGCCGATGTTTGGCGCGCCGGACTGGATCGCACGCAGCATTGTCATTCTGCTCGCGATCGGCTTCATCCCGGCGCTGATCTTCAGTTGGGTCTTCGAGCTCACGCCGCAAGGCTTGAAGCGCGACGAGGATGTTAGGCCAGAGGAGTCGATCGCGGTGCTGCCTTTCGTCAACATGACTTCCGACAAGGAGAACGAATTCTTTGCCGACGGTCTTGCAGGGGAAATAATTCGCTCGCGGGCATCGACGGAAAGCGGGTCGTCGGCCGGACCTCTTCGTTTCAGTTCAAGGGCCAGACCGAAGACCAGCGCAGCATCGGCGAAAAACTCGGCACGGACGCGCATGAGTGGGCGGAAAACGTCGAAGAGCAGCCGTTGCACAATACGCCCGGATGACCGGAGAGCGGCGCGTAGTTGTACATCAGGGCGCAAAGCGTGCGGTAAAAGAGGTCGAACGTTTCGGAGACCTCGAGCGCCGCTTCGTTGAGCGGCTCGCCTTCGTCGCCGAGGCGATTCGGCCGCGTTGATGTAGACTCCGCGTCGCGGCCCGAACGAGGATGCCCGACTTTTCCGGGTGCGTCGAAGTGGTGGGACGAGAGACGAGTTCTGGTAACATAAGTATGTGCCCTCCTGGATGCAGTGAGAGGTTATGCCCGCGATTGCGGTTTCCATTTGTGTCCACTTAATCCGCCGTGCCGGATCGCTCCCCACGCCTCTTGGCGAAGACGAGGCATTTCTTGCGCTCGCGAATCCGCTTCACGCGCCGCGCAAACCCGGAGCCTGGCGGATGGCGCAACCGTAGCCGCTCGACTTTTGAATGCGCGCCGAGGATAATCGGCCAATGCTGCAAAATCTCTATCCGCATCTGCTTGCTTTTCATGGGTTGCTTCGCTGGGTGGCTCTCGCTGCCGCGGTCGCTGCGATTTTGGTCGCGCTCTCCGGTTGGGGCGGGACGAAACCGGCCGGGAAAAATCTGCGACTCGCAAGCGTGATCTTTGTCATCGTCATGGACATCCAATTGCTCATCGGGCTGGTTCTCTTTTTCGGCGCCAGTCCGATCACACGTGCGGCGATGGCCGATTTCGGTGCGGCTATGAAGGAACACGAGTCCCGCTTCTTTACCGTGGAGCACACGCTGCTCATGCTCCTGGCGATAATCTGCGCGCATGTCGGCGCTGCGTTGTCGCGCAAAAGTCGCACTGACGTGGCGAAATACCGCGGAGCGGCTGTCGCCTATCTGTTGTCGTTGCTCCTGATGCTCGGCGGTATGCCGTGGTGGCGACCGTTGCTGCGGTTCTGAGCAACGCGAGCAGCTCTGCTTTCGTGCTTCCGGCGTGACGGTGAGGGTAACGCGCTGGCCGTTGCGTTCGACGATCATTTTCACCGGCTTCCCAATTTTGACGGCGTCGAGTGCGTAGGTGTAGTCGTAGATATTAGCGATCTTCTGGCCGGCAAACTCGACGATGGTTCGGGTGAGAGTCTATCGACCGGAAAGGCAGCGCGCAGCGAGCAGAACACGATCTGTTTCCCATCTGGCGAGAACGATCCCTCTGCATCGTAGCCAGGCGACCGGGTGAGATTCTTCAGGTCGGTGCCGTCTTCCTGGCGGAATAGATCTCGAAGTTTTTCGTCGTATCCCAGGAGTACCGGCGCGATTTGCCGCTCGCGCGGAAATCCAGCTCCGCTTTTTGTTTCGCGACCGCTTCAGGGTCGCCGTGGGCCAATGCGAAAATAACGCGATCGGTTCCCGGCTGAAAGAAAGAGCAGGTCGTCTGGCCCGTGCCGGGCGAAACCCACGGCGTATCGCCCGTTTGGAAATCAATATAATCGAGCTTCCGCGGAATGACCGTGCGGTTCAATCAGCGATGCTGCGCAACGAAAGTTTTTTTCACCTTCTCCATCCCGACGAGCGGGAGCTCGCGCGCGAGGCATTCATCCGGCAGCTGCGCACCGGCGCGGCCTATTGCATCGATCATCGCATCATCCGCCCCGACGGCTCGGAACGGATCGTCCATGTGCAATCCGACACGGTCCGCGATGGCCTCGGCCGTTTGGTCAAAATGGCGGGCACGGTCCAGGATTTGACCGAACAGCGGCACGCCGAGCAGCTGTTGCGGCAGCAGGCCAGCCTCCTCAATCTCGCTTCGGACGCGATTTCCGTTCGCAATCTCGACGGCACCGTTCGGATGTGGAACCAAGGCGCGGAAGGCCTTTACGGTTGGACGGCGGCGGAGATTTCCGGGCGACCAGTCGTCGATTTTCTTTACCGGGATGCCGCCCGCTACAAGGAGGCGAATCGTGAGCTGATGCGGCGGGGCGAATGGCGCGGCGAGCTCGCGCAAGTGTGCAAGGACGGTCGACAGATCACGGTCGCGGCGCGCTGGACCTTGGTCCGCGATGAACGCGGCGAGCCGGAGTCGGTCCTCGTCATTCACACTGACATCACCGAGCAGAAAAAACTCGAAGGCCAATTCCTTCGTTCCCAACGGCTCGAAAGCATCGGCACTCTCGCCGCCGGCGTGGCGCACGATTTGAACAACATCCTTTCGCCCATTCTCCTCGTCGCTCCGCTTCTCCGCGGCGATTCAGTGCAGGGCGAGGAAAAGGAAACTTTCCTCTCGCTCGTCCAGGCGAGCGCGGAGCGGGGTGCCAACCTCGTCAAACAGATGCTCACTTTTGCCCGCGGCGCGGATGGTGAGCGTGTTCTCGTTCAGCCTTCGCACCTGGTCGAGGAAGTGGCGAAAATTGCCGGCCAGACTTTTCCGAAATCGATCACCATCCGGACCAAGTATCCGAAGGATGTCTGGATGATCGAAGGCGATCCGACGCAGTTGCAGCAGGTCCTGCTGAATCTTTGCGTGAACGCGCGCGATGCCATGCCCGGCGGCGGGACACTGCGCCTAACGATCGAGAATTTCGAAGTCGACGAGCACTATGCGAGCATGACGACCGGGGCCACTCCCGGACCGCACGTCCTCCTTCAGGTGTCCGATGAGGGCCGCGGCATCCCACGGCATGTGGTCGACAAAATATTCGATCCCTTTTTCACGACCAAGCAGGTCGGGCAGGGGACCGGGCTCGGCCTTTCCACCGTGCTCGGGATCGTGAAGAACTACGGTGGTTTCATGAATGTCTACAGCGAGCCGGGGCACACCAGCTTCCGCGTTTTCCTGCCGGCGAGTAACGCCGCCACGACGGCGGCGGTGATTTCCGATCCACAGACCTTGCCTAACGGCCGCGGCGAAAAGATCCTGATCGTGGACGACGAGCCGTGCATCCGGGCAGCCGCGCAAAAGGTCCTGGCGGACTGGGGCTACGAGGCGATCGTGGCCGAAGACGGAGTCTCAGCCCTTGCCCTCTACGCCCAGCAGCCTGGGGAAATCGATCTTATCCTGACCGATCTCGTTATGCCCCTGATGGACGGGCTCATGCTCATCCGCGCGGTGCGAAAACTAAACCCGGACCAGAAGATCATCCTTTCCACCGGGCGGGACGAAGACATGGAATCGCAGGAAATTCGTTCGTTAGGGGTAGATGCCTGCCTGATGAAGCCACACTCGCGCGACAAGCTGCTTCTCACGCTCGAGGAAACTCTCCGTGGCGAACAAGCCGGCTCGGCCTAACGAGAGTAAGGATGGCAAGACGATGGCCTCCTCGGAACTGAAGGGCTTGCCCGGCCATTA
>DASXYO010000244.1:0-7055 GCA_036502465.1 Chthoniobacterales bacterium | reverse complement strand
GCACGCGGTGGCATTTACCGGAGCGGCATAGTGGAGGACAAGAAGATTCGCGGGATTAGTTTGCCACGGGGCGCCGAATCGGAGATCAAGACCGGGCGCCCGCGCGGATCGGTCCCATGTCCTTTGTCTTCGAACCTCTTTACGTCGCCGCCGTCCTCTGCCTTCTGATTGCTTTCTCGGAATGGCTCTCGCGCAAGAAGCACTTCAGCTATCTCGGGCCGGCTCTGATTGTGATCCTTGCCGCCGCGGTGCTGGCGAATCTCCGCATTCTGCCTTCTTCGCAAAATGCGCCGCCGCTCTACGACGGCGTTTTCAATTACATCGCACCGCTCGCGATTTTCTTCCTCCTCCTCGACGTGAAGTTGAAGGACCTGCGCCAGGCAGGCCCGCCCATGCTGATTCTTTTTTCGTTAGGCGCGGTCGGCACGATGATCGGGGCGTTTGTCGGTTACCAACTGCTCGCGCCGCAGAACCACGGAGTGGATAAAGCCTATGCCGTGGCTGGAATGTTTACCGGCACTTACATCGGCGGGAGCGTCAATCTCAACGCCGTCGCGCTGCAATACGGCGTGACGAAAAGCGGCACGCTCTTCGCCGCGATTAACGCCGCGGACAATATCATCACCACGATCTGGATTATCGCGACGCTCCTTTTGCCGAGGTTGCTGCAACGCATCTGGCCGCGTCGCCTCGTGGCCGGCGCTGACGCCGCGGTGATCGCCGCTCCGGAACTGGAGACGAAGGAGGCTTTGCGCGTCACCGATTTATCGTTGTTGCTCGCTTTGGGTCTGGGGAGCCTCTTCCTTTCGCAGCTGCTGAGCCGATGGCTGCCGGCGCTTCCCTACGTTCTCACGCTCACGACCGCCGCGCTGATTTTGGCGCAGATTCCTGCGATCCAGAAACTGCGCGGCGGAACTGTGCTCGGTTATTTTGCGGTCCTGCTTTTTCTCGCCGTGGTCGGCGCCTATTGCGATCTCGGCGCCCTGATCGCGAACGGCGCGGTCGCCGGGACGCTTCTCGCTTGGGTGACAATCATCGTCGGAATTCACGGGCTGCTCATTTTCGTGATCGGCGGATTGTTCCGGCAGGACTGGGCGATCATCGCGGTGGCCTCGAATGCCAATGTCGGCGGGGCCACTTCGGCCGGGGTGCTCGCGACTGCGATCGGGCGCGGCGATTTGCGCCTGCCGGGAATTCTCGCCGGGTCGTTAGGCAACGCCCTCGGCACCTACGCCGGCGTGCTGGTCGCGATCTATTTGCGCTAGCCTTTAATAAATCGCCTCGCGAAGCATCCTCGCTTCCGCCGCGACTTCGCGCAGGACGGGGAGAAGCTGCTGCATCGAAGGGACGCTTGAGACCGTCATCGGCGCGGCGCGGATTGCTTCTTCATGGTCGCCGAGACCGGAATCCTTCAGCTCGCGCAGGCGCGTCTGGATCAACTCACGAATCGCGTTTGCATTGTCGACCCCACGAAAAAAAGCGGTGTGCAGGCTTTGCGGCCTGCCTTTGTGCTCGCGCCGCGCCGGTGCGGAGCCGCCGGCGGTATCGACCCGCAGATCGGCGATCCCGAGCGCGCGCTGGATCGGTCCCTGCGAGATCGAGATGTTTTGGATGTTGGCGAAGGTGATCGTCATTTCGCGCACATTGAGGATGCCTTCGCGCAATCGCAGGCTGCGATCGGTCACCAGATACCAGCGCTTCTCAAAATCCAGCCTAACGAGCAAACCGGAGAGGAGACGCCCGACGAGGAAGAAGAGGATCACGAGCTGCGGCAGACCGATGATGAGCGCGGCCGGCAGGTGCTTTTCGTGCAGGCGGGTCCCGAAGACCGCGATCAGCGGCCCCAGTTCCATCGTTACCAGGACCACGAGGAGTGCGGCGGTCTTCAATCCCCAAAGGGCGAGCAGGTATTTGTAATAGTTAGGCGCAGCCCGAAAACGCTGGGTGCGCGCCTCGTCGCCCGGCGGCGGTTCCGGGTCGCCCGGGATGCGCAGGACCCGCTCGCACCATTCTCGAAAACTCTTAAACATGATCGCTCGGCGGGATTTTGCCTAACGCCTCCCGCGTCTGGCGCAGCTCGTCGCGGATGTTTAGCAGCAGCGAAACTATTTCGGCATTTGGATCGCCCGCGCTCGCCGGAGCCTCGGTCGCGCGTTCCTTCGCCGGCGCGTGATAGCCGCGCATCCGAGTGTAGAGAAAATCACGGATCGCTTCGTATTCCTTGAAACCTTCGATGACCAGCTCCGCGTCGGCCGAACCGGACGCGGTTTGGATTTGGATATCGGCCAACCCGAGCCAGCGCTGGAGCAAGCCGGAACGAAGGTGAATATCCTGGATGCGCGCGTAGGTGAGATTGACCTCGCGCCGGAAGAGAATACCGACCCGCATGTGAATGCCTTCCTCATCGAAAGTGTAGCGCAGGGTGTGATAGCGGAAGTAGAGATACGGCAGCAGAAAGACCAGGCCCGGCCCGGTGAGGAGCGCACGGATGATGTAGAGCGTCCAAAGTGCCGGATCGGGAGCGCTGAGCGCGAAGATCGTTTTGCTTTCGGAAGCGGCGTCCGCCATCGGCCGACAATCTACCTCATCGCGCCGCCGGCTACACGTTATTCGACGGGAAGCGCGCGAATCAGATATGGGCCATGCCGTTCTTGGTCGTGCCCGGCGGATTGCGCGGCAGGGTTTGCCACGCGAGCCAGGCCAGCCGCCAGGCATAGATAGATCCCACCACCAGAATCCCGATCCAAAGCCAATTCAGACCGAGAGCCAGGAGGTGCTGGATTTGAGCGGCTTCCCGCGCGTTGAGCGGCAACCCGTTAGGCTCGCTGATCGAAATCAGGGGCGACTTCCCAAGGAGCGGGAAAAGAACGATCAGGCCGAGCAGGCTGGTGACCAGTCCCGTGGCCGGCGGCAACCACCGCCAATCGGGCTCCGCCAGGTTAATCCAATGCTGAGCCAGATTGATGAAGGCGATGAGTAGGACCGGGACGTAGAGAGCGGTCAGGACCGGGGCGAAGTGCACCTGCGCCCCGGAATTGGTCACGACGAGATAGGGAATGCTTCCGTGATTCCACCACCAGACAATGAAGAGAGAGTTGACGATGATGCCGGCAATCGAACTCGAGCGGCGCACCTGCCTGGCCTGACGCGCGAGCGTTGGCAGTTTGCGCGGGTCCCAATCGCTGCCCCACTTTTCGAGCAGGCGAAAACGGCGGAGCCCGTAGTCGATCGCGCTGAAAATCAAGGTGACGACGAGGAGCACGGGCAAGGAGAGCCACGCGACCCGGGTCAGGGCGCGAAAGAGTTGCGCGATCGGTTCGCCGTGCGTTCGCGTCCCGAGGATGATGGCCGGCAAAATGCCCGGGACGAGTAGGAGAACCAGTGTGACTTTGACCGCGATCCAGTAAAACGGAAACAAGATCGGGCCGATCAACTGGCGTCCAAAGCTGACCGTGCGGTGTTCTTCCTGATAGCGCGAGGCGACGAGAATAGGCGAGCCGCTCTTCTTCAGGAGCGCCGCAATTTCGTCGTCAGTCAGGGGACGGCCAAGGTCACTGGCGCGGTCGTCGATTTCCGATTGGAGATTGGCGGCGAGCTCCGCGGCGATGTCGTCGCGCTGCTTGCTCGGCAGCCAGAATTTGATGGCGGTAAGGTAGCGTTCGAGTAGATGCATGGTTGTTAGTGGTTCGTTAGGCTAGAGGATTCGAGTGAGAGAAGCGTTGATCTTTTCGAGTTCGGCGAGGAGCTGCTTGAGAATGGCGCGGCCGTCGCGGGAAAGTTTATAGAAGCGCTTTTTGCGATTGTTTTCTGCGCGCCATTCGCTTTCGAGCAGGCCTTGCGTTTCGAGCCGCCGGAGAAGCGGATAGAGGGTGCCTTCATCGATCTCGATCCCGAGCGCGGCCAGATCCTTGCGCAGGGTGTAGCCGTAATGCTCGCGCCGCAATTGGGCGAGAACCGCAACGATAAGGAGGCCGCGGCGCAGCTCGAGGCGGAGATTATTGAAGAGATCGGAGTTGGGTTCCATTTGTTTACAGTGTGTAATACACTATGTGATACACAGTATGTGCAACATCGTATCGGACGTCAATCGATTATTTTTTTGTCGATTCCCTCGGGCGGATTGGAAAGCCGAGACCGGGACAGGCGACGAGCCGGAATCATGGCGACGCTGGAGCGCCTCCTGTTTCCTCGCCCCGCGCATGGTAACTCCGCGCCGCATGGCGATTTGAATTTGCCAGCGGCTAATCGCGCAGGCATTAGATCGGATGATTCGACGCGTAATCTTGTTGGCAATCACCGTCGCGACGGTGGCATTAATCGGAAAGCAAACTGCCTGGTCGGCCGAGTCCGATCTCTCCGACGTGAAGGCGCAAGTCGCCAAACAGCACGGCGAAGCGATCAAGCGCCTGCAGGATTGGATCGGTCAGGTTTCGATCGCAGCCGAGGATCGCGGTTACCCGGAGGGCGCTGATTACATGATCAAGCTCCTGAAGGATGCCGGTTTCCAGCGCGCGGAACGGGTTGAGACCGAGGGCAAGCCGGGAGTCTTCGCCACTCTCGACGCCGGTGCGCCGAAAACTGTCGGCCTCTATTTCATGTACGACGTGAAACAGTTCGATCCCAAGGAATGGTCGTCACCGCCGACCGAAGCAAAGATCGTCGACAAGCCGGGTCTCGGGAAAATCATGATCGGGCGCGGGGCGGTGAACCAGAAAGGTCCGGAAGCGACGTTTCTCGAGGCACTGCACGCGATGCAAGCGGCCGGACGCAAGCTGCCGGTTAACTTCGTTTTCGTCGCCGAGGGCGAGGAAGAAATCGGTTCGCCGCATTTCGGCCAGGTTGTGCACAAGCCGGAAGTCGAAGCAGCGCTGAAGAAATGCAGCGGAATTTTCATGCCATTCGCCAGCCAGGATTTGAGCGGGATGGTCACGATCTCGTTAGGCGCGAAGGGCGTGATCGAAGTGGAACTGACCTCGAACGGCGAAAAGTGGGGCCGCGGTCCGTTAAAGGACATTCATTCCTCGAACAAGGCGCGCGTCGATAGCCCGGTCTGGCATTTGGTCAAAGCACTCGGTACGCTGGTGAACGAAGACGCGAGCGAACCGGCGATCGAAGGTCTGACGAAAAACGTCCGCCCACTCAACCCGCAGGAAAAGAAGCTGGTCGAGACGGCGGCGAAGCGTCTGAAAGAAGAGGACGCGATGAAAATCATGGGCGTGAAGAAGTGGGTGAAGGACATCACCTGGGAGCAGGCTCTGCAGCGCATGTCCGATACACCGACGGTCAACATCGAGGGGATCATCGGCGGCTATACCGGCCCGGGCGGGAAGACGATTTTGCCCCACCAGGCGATCGCGAAACTCGACCTCCGTCTCGTGCCTAACCAAACCGCCGCGGGCGCACTCGCGGCTTTAAAGGCGCACCTGAAAAAACACGGCTATGGCGACATCGACGTGAACATGACCGGCGGCTACGACCCGACGACGACGCCGGCTAATTCACCGATCATCCAGGCGGAGGAAGCGGTTTATAAGGACCACGGCATCGACCCAGTCGTGCTGCCGCGGCTTGGCGGTTCGTGGCCCGGTTACGTTTTCACAAATCCGCCGCTCAGTCTTGGCGCTGGCCACTTCGGTCTTGGCCAGGGCAGCGGGGCGCATGCTCCGGACGAGTATTACCTGATCGAATCTGCGAACCCGAAGATCGCGGGCTTTGACGACGCGGTCATGTCCTACGTGGAATATCTGTATCAGTTGGCGAAATAGTGAGCGGCGAAACGGCTATCGTGGTCCGCCCGGACGAGAGACCCGTGCTGCACGCCTTTGGCGAGGAGGTCGTCATTCTACTCGATAGCGAGCAGACAGATGGACGCCTAACGATGTGGCTGGAATCGACCCCACCCGGCGGTGGTCCGCCGCTCCATTTTCACATCAACGACGACGAGACTTTCCACGTCCTCAAAGGACGGATCGCGTTTTTTCAAAACTCGAAATGGGACGAGGTCGGGCCGGGCGGCTCGGCCTTCGTCCCGCGCGGGCAGGTGCACACTTTTAAAAATACCGGGAGCGAAACTGCGCGCATGTTGATCTCGACCGCGCCGGGCGGCTTCGACATTTTCTTCGGCCGTTGCGCCGAGGAATTCGCCAAGCCAGAGGGTCCTGACATGCCCCGCGTGATGGGAATCGCCGCCGAGCACGGCATTCATTTCCTGCACAACGGCGCGGCCTCCTGATCCCGCCCCCGCGGCAAAATCGTTAGGCGCCGCCGCTAGACGAGCTTTGCCGTCAGATTGATCTGTGTGCCGGAGAGCGCGACCGACACTGGACAGGTCTTCTTCGTCTTCTCGGCCTGCTCCTGAAAAGTCTTGTCGTCCATTCCCGGGACGGCAGCCTCGACCTGCAGATCGATCGTGCTGATTTTCGGGCCGCCGTCGACCATTTCGAGTTTCACGTGCGCGGTCGTGCTGATGCGTTTCGCGGGATGGCCGGCTTTCTCGAGATTGGAGGAGAGCGCCATGGAGAAGCAGCCCGCTTCCGCCGCGCCGATCAGTTCCTCGGGATTGGTCCCGCTCGCGTTTTCGAAACGGGATTGAAACGAATACGGGCCCTCATACGCGCCGCTCCCCAGTTTCATGGTTCCCTTGCCCTCTTTCAGAGTGCCTTCCCAAACTGCTGATCCGATTCTTGCTGGCATAAATGTGTTTCCTTTTTGTTAGGCGAAGTCCTTGATTCGTCCCGCCAAGCTTTCTTCTTCCCGCATTATACCGCGGAAAACGGTCGTGCGAATGGCGTTTCCAATGGGATGGTCGGCTCCTTTTGTTAAAGCGGCTCCAGCATGGTCTTGCGGCAGTCGGGACTGCCGCAGTGACAAGCAAACAATCGCTCCAGCGCCTTCGTCCGCCGATCGGCCGGCTCCAGGCTGTAGTCGTAGAAAAGCTCCTCACCCTCCTTCACGTTCCGGAGCGCGACGATATAGACCCGCCCGTGCCGCTCGATCGTCTTGCAGTTCGGCGCGCAGGAATGGTTGATCCAGCGCGCTTCGTTCCCCCCGACCGC
>DASXYO010000243.1:0-4942 GCA_036502465.1 Chthoniobacterales bacterium | reverse complement strand
GGCGAGATTGCCGCTGCGATTACCGCCGGTGACGGGGAAACCGCCGACCGGTGTGCCGCCGGGCGGAACAAACGGGAAGTCGTTCGGATTGACCGCCTGGCCGGTGCCGGATGTTCCGCCGCCGGCAAAGACGCGGTTTGATCCCGGGACGTTAAACTGGCCAAGCAACCAATCGAAGCCGAGCTCCTTCAGATTGTTCTGCGTGATCTCGACAAATTTCGCCTCGATCTCGACCTGCTTCGGTCCGGAAACGTTTGCCTGCTCCACGAGCGCATCGACCAGTTCGAGATTTTCCTCCGTGTTGCGCACGATCAGACGGCTGCTTTGCGGGAGGAAATTTGCGCTGGCCCCGGTCGGGAAGGGAACGCCCTGGTCTTTCAGGAAATCGAGCGCGGTCTGGCGATTGACGAGTTGCTGGCCGCCGGTCGATTCCTGGGTGTCTTTGCCGGTGCCGGTGGCGCCGACGCGGGTTGGTCCCTGGTTGAGCACGTTCGAGCCAACATTCACGGTGCTGCTGATGAAGCCCGGCGGAACCCGATATTCCTTGGTAAAGAGATCGCTGCTTTGTTCGTTGATCGGGATGACGGAGACGGCGTAGGGCTCGACTTTCACTTTCAAGCCGGCCTGGCTGGCAATGTAACGGAGCGCTTCGCCTAACGGAATCTGGTTGAGCGTGATCGTGATCCGGGCGTCGCCCGGCGCAATCGAGGGCGTGGCGGGCAACGGCACAGGGGTCGGCTCAATCCCGGCGGGAGCGCCTGCTTCGGGCGAAGCGCCGGGCAGGGGAGGCGCGGTTTCCTGGACGGGCGGCGGAGCGGGCGCCTCGGCCCGGCCTAACGACGTCGTGCGCAGGACAATGTCGACGCCGCGCTTGCCCTCGGTGGAAGGATCGTTCGCCGCGGCCTGCTGGCGGAGGAAATCGATCGCCTCCCGGATGCTGGCGTCGCGGAATTCAATCTTCGGAATGATAATGCTGTTGAGCTTGTTCGTGATCCGCGCCGTCCCGCCGGCGTCACGGGCGAACGCATCGCTGATCGGGCCGACCGACTGGCCGTACTGGCGGACTGGTTCTTCCCAACCTTTCTGTACCTGCCAGAGGGAGCGGGAACGGGTTTCGTTGTAGGCCTGCTCGCCGTAATGGGTCTTAGTGTTATCGATCCGCTCCTCGCCGCGGCGCGCGGCCACATTGTAGGGATCGAGGTTGAGGACCTGCTCGTATTTCTTGAAGGCGAGGTCGTAGCGGCCGGAGCTGTAATAGCCGTCGGCGTCGCTCAGGAGTTTCTTCACGTCCTCGACCTTGGCGATGAACTTGGGGCCCATCGTCTTGTTGAAATAACCGGGCTCGGAAAGATGAGCGAGGAGGTCGAGGGCCTCACGGCAATTTGGCGCGTAACGATCGCTGACGACGTCGCGCACGACGACTTCGGCCTCGCCATATTTGCCCTCGGCGATGCGCTGCTCGGCCAGTTTCACGCCGCTCTCGCAGAAGCCGCTAATAGCCGCGTCGTGGTCGGCGGCAGTGGTGAGAGCGTCCGGCAGGAAGGTGACTGCGGCGCGGTATTCATCGTGCGCCTTGGCGAAATCCTTCGCCTCAAGCGCGATCCGGCCGCGAGCGAGCGCGGCCTGTCCCTGGAGGACAGCGTTCTGGCGCCGTGAGACTTCGTGCTCGGCGATGCTCCGCACGTTTTGCGCGCTGGCCAGCCAGCCCGGGGCGGCGAGCAGAGAAATAATGAGGAGAATTCGAGCGCGGTGAGATAAGAGATTCATGAGCAGTGGTCGCGGTTGTAACCGGGTGCGGTGAGCCCGGCAAGGAAATAACGCAGCTAAATCTGCTCCGTGCTTACGGCACGGTGAGCACGCTGACCGCTTAGGGTTTGATCGGGCCGATCTCGATCTTGTCGTTAGGCTTCTGCGTGTCGATGATGATCGCCTTCTCCGGTTGCACGTCGAGCAGCTTGTAGGTGATATCCTCCAGCGGCTTGAGCGAGAACTCCTGCTCTTTCTTCACCGAGAAAGTTTCTTCCGCGCCGTTCCAGGAATAGAGAAAGTTGGCGACCGACTCCGGCGAGGTCGCTCGTTTTTCCTTCACCAACGTGACCTGATCGTGGGTATCGACCTGCTCGAGGGTCAATTCCGAGACGTCGATCGTTGTGCCGTATTTATCGGTATCGAACTTTTCCTTGTAGCCGGTCAGCTTGTATTTCGTTCCGGCCACAATCTCGCCGATGTGGAGGAACTGCGTCGGCTTGGTCGGATCGACGTTATTGATCGCGTAGGTCTCCGCGACCGATGAGGAGAAAATAAGCGGGAACGCCTCCTGCGCGAAGGAGCGAAGCTTGAGCTTAAAGGTGTAGGGCGGGTGGGACTTCTTCTCGATCGGGTTGGTGTGTCCTTCCCATTCGTCGAGGTTGGTGAAACCGTCGCCATCCGCATCCTGGGTCAGGACGTCGGCCTCGGTAATGGGAAGGCCGAATTCCTCCAGCCATTCGTTAGGCACGGGCGGATGGAGGAGCGTATTTTGCAGGGTGGCAGGCTGGCCGTCGGCCCCGATGAAATGCTTTTCCGGCACGAAAAGTCCCGAGCGGCCGCTCGAGGTCCACTGCGAGGGCGTCTTCAGTTTCTCCACCGCGTCAACGATCTCGGGCGCCTTCCCGGCCGGGATCTTGTTGTTCGGGGCGGGCACGTTTTGCAGCGCGCTGAATTTTTCGCTGAACCCGGAGGCGTTGAGAAAGATGAAGATCGCGCAGAGGACGAGGAAGAGCGAGGCGGCGAGCACGGCCGCGCGGTCGTAATTTGTCCGAAGCCAGTCCATCGCCTAACGAGCCTCCTTTTCCGGGATGTTGAAGCGCAGAATCTCGATCCGGGCCGCGACGTTCACGTGCTCGGTCCCGACGATGAAGCTGATGCCGGCGTCACCCGGTTTCGCCGTGCCCCCGGGCCGGGGCGCGGGAGTGGGAGTCGATGTCGCGTCTCCAGTGCCGCCGCGTTTCGGTCCTTTGTCGGCCTGGTTGTGCACCTGCAGGGTGCGGATGATGTAGGTTTGTTCCTTGGCTGCGGCGATCTGGTTAAAAATCCGACGCGCTGCCGCCGGGCTGCTGGCAAAGCTGATATCGACCGAGGTCGAGTCAACGATCTTGGTATTAGGCTCCGCCGTCTTCGCTTTTTGCGCCGTGCGGCCAGGCGCCGGGGTGGAGGCTGGGGCCGCTTTTTCTTCGGGAAGCGCGCTGCGGGTGAGGCTGAGAAGGGCATCGACATGTGAGTCGATGACGGTGTCGGCGATCCACTCGATCGCGTGCAGTTGTCGGCCCAGGCGCGGGGCGGCGAGGCTGTTCGGGAGCGAGGTGGCGTACTCATCGAAGCCAAGATTGAAGTTTTCCGGCAACTGCACCTTGCTCGCGCGCGCCCGATCGGCCACAGCGGTGGTCGCCTGCCGGAGGAGCGCCTGGAATTCGTTAGGCTGGAGCGGCGGCTTCGGGAACATCCGATTTTTCAACTCCATCTCGAGGGCGAGAAGGGAATTGCGGTAGTTGTCGGTCTGCAGCTTTGTCTTGCGCAGGTTTTCCTCACTCGGAAACGGCGCGCTTCCGCGCAGGCGATTGAGCTCGGTCACGGTCGTGTCGAGCCGGGCTCCGGCTTCCTCGGCCGCGTCCTTTTCGTGCAATAGAAAGTAAACGCTCAGGGCGATCGCGAGGGCGAGCGCGCCGAGGAAGACACCGAGGAAACGGTTTTGGCGAAACCAGTTCATGGCAGGGCAAAAGGCTGGCGCAATTTCAGGCGCAGCTCGTAGGGATACGCCCACTCCGTGCTCGTCGGCGTGCTTGGCCGGATGACTTCCGATTGCTTGTTCGGATCGACCTCGAAAATGGAGGAGCCGAGCAGATTCCGGAAATAATCGACCACGATTTCCTGCTGCTTCGGATTGGAGAGATAAAGTCCCCTAACGAAAACGCCGTCGATCATCGGGACTGCCTTGGCGCCGGCGGCAACTCCGCGCGCGGGCGTCGGGGCCGGGGCGGGAGCTGCGGCGGGCGCCGTCCCGGGAGCAACTTCGCCGACGATTCGGCCGCCGGAAGTCGGAGCCAGTTCGGTGATCCAGATGTTCTCCTTCGGGAGCCGGGCATTCAGGTCGTCGAGAATCCGGAGCCAGACTCCTCGGTCGTTGATCGCGCTCAGCAAAGGCGTCGCGATCGCGTCGAGGTTGACCGTTTCCTTGCGCAGGCTGGTAATCCGGTTTTCCACGCCGCGCATCCGATCGACATCGACCTGGAGGTTATCCGCGACCTGGGTCTGGACGTGCGCCACGCGGGAGAAGTAAAAGCCCCAGCCGAGCAGGCCGAGGATGAAACAGGCGCCGGCCAAAACGAAAAACGGGCGGCGCTGGGCGAGGCGTTGCCGGCGCACGACGTTGGCCGGGCGCAGGTTGAGTTCCATCGGGCACGTCATCGTGCTGCGGAGCGCGAGCCCGACGAGTTCGCCTAACAAATGGGCGTTGTGTGCGACCTGCTCGACCGGCACTGCTTCGCCGACCGTGACGTTGCGCAGCGGATTAAAAAACTCGATTGGCCACTGGAGTTTTTCGTGGAAAAACTCGCGCATGTAGGGCGTGCTGACCGTCCCGCCGCAAAGAAAGACCCGCTGCGGCTGGTTGCCCTGTTGCTGGGTGCGGTAAAAGCTGATCGAACGTGTCACTTCCGCATGCAGGCGCGTCATGGTGTTGCGGACCAGCTTGGAGACGCGCGCCACTTCCGGGTCGGACGCTTCCGCGTAGGCGCCGCCCAAGCTAACGAACCCGTCCTGCTTTTTGCGCAGCTCGGCCGCCGTGAACGGCTCGTTGAATTCCTTCGCGATCGCGGAGGTGATCGAGCCGCCGCCGATCGGGATGCTGCGGCTGAAAACTTTGCCGGGCTCGATGAAGAGGAGGTTGGTCGTGCGGGCGCCGATG
>DASXYO010000242.1:0-2850 GCA_036502465.1 Chthoniobacterales bacterium | reverse complement strand
GAAACGCTCACCTCGCGTATGACCGATCGGCCGCTTCGTCCGCTTTTTCCGGCTGGTTATCTTTACGACACACAGATCATTTCCATCCTGCTTAGTGCCGATGGCGAGAACGATCCCGATATTCTCGCGATCAATGGCGCCTCGGCCGCGCTCTGCGTTTCCGATATTCCGTTCAAGGGTCCGATCGGCGCCGTGCGCGTCGCGCGGGTGAATGGCGAATTCATCGCCAACCCGACGCATGTCGAGCGTGAGCAGAGCGACCTCGATCTCGTTTATGTCGGAACTGAGAACGACATCATCATGATCGAAGGCGCGGCTGACGAGCTGCCGGAAGATGACTTCATCAAGTCGCTTGAGTTCGCCCATGGCCATGCGAAGGAAATGATCCGCATTCAAAAAGAACTCGCGGCCCAGGTCGGCAAGCCGAAACGCGAGATGCCGCTCCTCGAAGTAAAGCCGGAGATTCTCGAAATCGCCGACCGCGTAGCGGGCGACCGGATCGAAGCGGCGCTCTACACCGAAGGCAAAGTCGCCCGCAGCAAAGCAGTCGGCGGTCTCCGCGACGAAGTGAAGGCGGCTGTGCTCGAGAAATTTCCCGAGTCGGACAAATTCGCGATCAACCAAGCCTTCGATTACATCCAGAAAAAATCTTTCCGGAGCAACATCCTCGACAAGCAAAAGCGGGTCGACGGTCGCGGCTACGACGACCTGCGCCAGATTACCTGCGAAGTTGGCGTGCTGCCCCGTGCGCATGGCTCGGCCATTTTCCAGCGCGGTGAAACGCAGGCCATGGCACTGGTCACCCTCGCGCCGATCGAAGAAGCGCAGAGCATCGACGCCTACGGTGGTGGCGAAACTTCCAAGAGCTTCCTTCTGCACTACAACTTCCCGCCCTTCAGCGTTGGCGAAACCGGCCGGTTTGGCGGAGCCAGCCGGCGCGAAATCGGTCATGGTGCTTTGGCCGAGCGTTCGGTCGCGCCCGTGGTGCCGAACCAGGAAGATTTCCGCTACGCCATCCGCATTGTGAGCGAAGTGATGGAATCCAACGGCTCGACCTCAATGGCGAGCGTTTGTTCCGGCATGCTCGCCCTGATGGACGCGGGTGTTCCGGTCAAGACGCCGGTCGCTGGCATTTCTGTCGGATTGGTTAGCGAGAGCGACGAGAGCGGTAATCTCAAGCGCTACAATTTGCTGACCGACATCATCGGCTCCGAAGACCATTTCGGGGACATGGATTTTAAACTCTGCGGAACCAAGGACGGCGTGACCGGCTTCCAACTCGATCTGAAACTTCCGGGCGTGAGCCACAAAATCCTCGGCGAAGCGATCCATCGTGCGAAAGACGCACGGACCAAGATTCTTGCCATCATGGCGGAAGCGCTCGACAAGCCGCGCGAATCGCTGAGCAAATACGCACCGCGGATCGAGACGATCAAAATCAATCCGGAGAAGATCGGCGCGCTCATCGGACCGGGTGGCAAGACGATCAAGGGCATCGTGGCCGAGACCGGCGCGGAGATTAATATCGAGGACGACGGCTCCGTGCACATCTACGCCACGAGCGGCGAATCGATGGCGCGCGCGAAGGAAATCATCGGCGGCATGACCAAGGAAATGGAGATCGGCGAGATCTATCATGGCCGGACCGTTTCGATCAAAGAGTTCGGCGCCTTCGTCGAAGTTTTCCCGGGCAAAGATGGCCTGGTGCACATCTCCGAGCTGGCGGATTTCCGGGTCAACCGGACGGAAGACGTGGCCAAGGTCGGCGAAATGATGTGGGTCAAATGCATCGGCATCGACGACAAGGGCCGGGTCAAGCTTTCGCGCAAAGCGGCCATGAAAGATCGCGGCGAAGCGGAAACCATCACCCCGCCGAGTGGCGGCGGCGGCGATCGCGGCGGATTTCGCGGTGACGACGGCGGCGGACGGCGCGAGCGTGGCGGCGAACGTCGCGGCGGACGTGGCGGCAGCGGCGGCGGTGGCCGTGGCCGGGAACGCCGGCACGACGAACCGCGCCCAGGCGGCGATCAGCCGCAGGCGCCCGAACAGTCGCATTCCCAGAGCGAGGATTACGAGCCCTCGCGCTAGAGGACTTCGAACCGAAGCGGGTTTAAACAATCCGCGCAGTCGTTAGGCGGGCGTATCGCGCAAGCGAGCGCCCGCTTTTCGCTTTGGTTAAGCATTGTTAGGGGAGAAGGCGGAACGGCGTTTCCTAACCGGTTTTCGCGTAAAAAACCGATCGCGTCACACGCGCGACAGAAAATTTTTGCCTTTGTTCAAAGATTTTTTTTGCCAACCAAACTCTCGTTCATAGACTAGCCCCCTCGCCACCCCGAGGCGGAATGTTCACAACACGTTTTATTTTTTCTGAAGCCGCTACGTCCTTTCTTTTCAGCTCTCGCGTTTACCACTTGGCGGCTTCTCGCGCGTCGGTTTAGTCTCCGCTAGTTCGTTATGGCGAATTTCTTTCCGCGCTGGACTAATTGGTTACCGCTCAAGATCATGATCTGCGGAATCGTGATCGTGACCGCGCTGGTCGGCGCGACCTGGTATTACGACACGCCCAAATATACGCGCGTCGGGTATCAGCCGGTGCAGCCGGTGCCGTTTCCGCATGATTTGCACGTCACGCAGCTCGGAATGGATTGCCGTTATTGCCACAATGCGGTCGAAGTCGCGGCCCACTCGAATGTGCCGGACACGCAGGTCTGCATGAATTGCCATACGCAGGTGCAAAAAGAGAATCCGAAACTCGAACCGGTGCGCTCGAGTTGGGCGACGGGCCAGCCGGTGCCGTGGGTGCAGATTCATCGCACGCCCGATTACGTTTATTACAATCACTCCGCGCAT
>DASXYO010000241.1:0-3280 GCA_036502465.1 Chthoniobacterales bacterium | reverse complement strand
TCGGTGAGACGGCGCGTTTTCACGTGGCCCTCTACGACCCTGAGCGCCGTCGGGTGCCCCGGATGTCGGGGCCGGGCAAACACTCGGTCACGCTGGAAACAGGCTGGTTCGGCACGGGAGGCGAGGCAGATGTTTGAGCTGTTCGCCACCGACCCCGCGTCGAAAGCTCGCCGCGGCCGGCTCACGACCCGGCATGGCGCGATCGAGACCCCGGTCTTTATGCCGGTCGGGACGCAGGGAAGCGTGAAGGCGGTCAGCCCGCGGGAGCTGCGCGAGCTTTCGGCGCAGATCATTCTTGGGAATACCTATCATCTGTTCGTCAGGCCGGGCATGGAGGTAATGCGGCACTTCGGCGGGCTGCATCGCTTCATGAACTGGGACGGTCCGATCCTCACCGATAGCGGCGGCTACCAGATTTTCTCACTGGCCAAGATCCGCAAGATCACGGAGGAAGGCGCGCATTTTCAAAATCATCTCGATGGGACGCCGACTTTTATTTCGCCGGAGATCGCGATGGAAATTCAAGCCGCGCTGGGCAGCGATATCGCGATGGTGCTGGATGAATGCCCGCCCTACCCGTGCGAGCACGAGTATGCGGCGCGCAGCCTGGAACTGACGGCGCGCTGGGCGAAACGGAGCAAGGAAGCGTTGCACGCGGAAGGCCAGATGGTTTTCGGAATCGTGCAGGGCGGGACCTTCGAGGATCTGCGGCGGGCGAGCGCGGAGGCGACAGTCGAGGTTGGTTTCGACGGATACGCGATCGGCGGAGTGAGCGTGGGCGAACCGGAGCCGGAGATGATGCAGGCGGTGGAATGGAGCGAGCCGTTTTTGCCGGCCGACAAGCCGCGTTACGCGATGGGTCTCGGCACGCCGCCGCAACTTCTCGAGTTGGTCGCGCGCGGAGTGGACATGTTCGATTGTGTGCTTCCCACTCGTCTCGCCCGCAATGGCACCGCCTTTACTGCGAACGGCACGCTTAATCTAAAAAACGCGGAGTTCACCCTCCAAAAAGACCCGATCGAAGAAGGCTGCACTTGTCCCGCCTGCCGCGATTTCGCCCGCGGCTACCTGCGCCATTTGCTCAAGGCGGAGGAGATTCTCGGTCTCCGCCTCGTCACGTTGCACAACCTGCATTTCTATCTCCATCTCATGACAGACGCGCGGCGCGCGATCGAAGCCGGGAGGTTTGAAAAATTCCGGCGCGATTTCGTGGCCGGTTATCAGGTCCAAGACTGAGAACCTTCAGGGCGCCTGGGCGATCGCGTTGCCCCCGGGCTCAGCGAAAATCTTGTCGAGCGTCGCGAGCGCGTTTTGCGGTCCGAGATATTTTTCGCCGTCGTAACTGCTGGCGATGATGCGGCTGCCGCTGTCGAGCACGAGCAAGGACGGAATGCTGTCGCCGCCAAGATTTCGGATTCCTCCCAGCCCGGCCACTTGGTCGTAATCGACCGCCAGCCACGGCATTTTGGTTTCCTGAAGGTAGGTGTCCCAGCCGAAGCGGGAACGATCGGAGCTGATGAAGATGATCTCGAACTCGGGATGCGCGGTGGTGACGCGATTGTAGTAATCGACGAGCTGCGGGGTGAATTTGCGGCACGGTCCGCACCAGTGGGCCGAGAAATAGAGTGCGACGTATTTCTTTTTCTCCAACTCGGAGCCATCAGCCCGGCTGGTCGTGCCGTCGCGACAACGAACCAGCTTCGATTTCAAAGAATCGAGAACGCGCGTTTCTCCCGGTGGCGGTGCGACCGAGGCCTGCACGTGTGCTTGTGCCTGCCGGGCCTGAAGCAGCGTGTTAAGTTTTCGGTCCTGCTCGATCTGTTCCTGCCGCTTCGCCGCCACCTCGGCTTCGCGCGCTTTCGCCTGGTCAGCGTCCGAGCCGGAGACGATGAAGCTGCCGCCCTCCAGCGCGGAGATGAGTTGGGCGCTGGCGCCAAATTCGAGCATCGACTTTTTCGTCGCCGGATCGAGCGGTTCGAGGACGCGCCGGTTTTGAATTTCCGCCACCACGCTCTCGCTCGAATAACCGGAGCGGAGCATGAGGGCGATTTCCTTGTTCGTTAGGGGAAGCTGGCCGGCCACCGACGTGGTCAGCAGGCAGATCGCCAGGAATGAAAACCAACGCATCCCTTTCCGGAAGCAGATGACGCGCCAGCTACTTTTTCGCGTCGGGAAAATAGCGCGGAAGGAGGTCGCGATATTCCGCCTTCGCACCCGCTGCCTTGCCGGCGAGCTCTCGCGCCTCTTTCTCCTGGCCGGTTTGGGCCGCGAAGGTCGCGCTCAGCCATTGCCGTTCCGCCAAGTCCGAAACGCCGGGACGAATGAAAGCGCTCGACATCTGGAGGAGCATCGCGGGCGAAAGATTGAGCCAATCCGTCATGACGCTGCCGTAGCGCGTCTTGAGTTCGAGCTTACTCGCCGTGGCGTGCCGCACCGGGCCATCATAGCGGACGTGGTGAATGTCCGTCACGACGCCGCCGTAGCCGGTTTGGTTAATGTCGCTGATCAGCTTCGATTTCCACTCAGCCAGCCATTTCGCGCGCTGCAATTCCTGGTCGCGTTCTGCCTGGAGCGATTTCGACTCGAGCTTGGTTGATTCCATGATCGCGACGGCGTTTTCAAATCGGTAGGCGGCGAGCGGTTTGCGCTCCGCCGCGAGCGCGGCCCGCCAGCGCGGCTCCTCCTCCGCTGCGCGCTTTTTGTCTTCCGCGGCAAGCTTTTCCTCCTCGGCAGCGCGCCGGGCAGCGGCTTCTTTCCCTTGCGCGGCAAGCCTCGCTTCTTCATCCGCTACGCGAAAGGCCAGCGCGCCTTTTGCCTTTAGTTTTTTGCCGAGGGTCCGGATTTTTTTCAGTGCCACTTCCGGATCCTTGGTCGAGTCGCGCGTTTTCTCCCAGTCGGTAAAGCGCTGGTAATCATCCAGCCGGTCTTGGGCGAGCGATCGCTCCTTCGCCAGCCAGGCAAAGCGGGGCGGCGGCTGGTATTTGATAAAGCGCTGAAAAATGGTGGCGGCCTGCGCAAACTCACCGCGTTCCCAAATCTGCAGGCCCGAACAGAGCTCGGCCGCCGGTTCAATCGCCGGATCGATCTGTGCGAGCTCCCGGAAAAGCGCTTCGGCCGTGGCGTAATGGCCCGCTTCCAATTCCCGGCGAGCTGGCGCCACCTTGTCCTGCAAATCCACAATCGGTGTCGGTGTTGCCACAACTTCATTTGCCGGACCCGCCGTTTGGCGCGGCAGATGCCGCCATCCCTCAAAAATCCCGAAACCAATCGCGCCCAGGAC
>DASXYO010000240.1:0-2295 GCA_036502465.1 Chthoniobacterales bacterium | reverse complement strand
TCGAGGGCGGAGAAACCCAGGCGATGGCGAATCACACCGTTCTCGTTAGGCGAGATGGCACGGAAATTCCAGTCGAGGACAGCGCGGCTCCGATCCAGGACCCGTCGGGCAAAATCATCGGTGCGGTCATGGTTTTTCACGACGTAACCGAGCGGCGGCAAAAGGAGCGTGCCCTGCAGGAGGAATACGCCACCACCGAGAGCCTGTACGAAATCGCGACTTCCATCTCGACCGAGCTCGACCTCGGCAAAGTCGTGCAGACGATCACCGACGCCGGCACGCGCGTGACCCGCGCGCAGTTCGGCGCGTTTTTTTACAAGGTGCTCGATGAAAAAGGCGCCTCCTACATGCTTTACGCGCTCTCCGGCGTGCCGCGCTCGGCCTTCGAGAAATTCCCGATGCCGCGCGCGACGGCGATGTTCGGCCCCACCTTTCGCGGCGAAGGTGTCATCCGGCTCGACGACGTGCGCCAGGATCCGCGCTTCGGGAAAAATGAGCCGTTCCATGCAATGCCCGAGGGGCATTTGCCGGTCGTAAGCTATCTCGCGGTGCCGGTCATCTCGCGCTCGGGCGATGTTCTCGGCGGCTTGTTTTTCGGGCACGAGGAGCCCGGAGTTTTCAAGGAGCGCGACGAGAAAATCATCCTCGGCGTCGCGGCCCAGGCGGCCGCCGCGATGGACGCCGCCGGTCTTTATCAAGCCGAACAGCAGGCGCGCGCCTCCGCCGAGCGGGCCAACCAGTCGAAGGATCTTTTTCTTGCCACGCTCAGCCACGAACTGCGCACTCCGCTGACGCCGGTCCTCGCTATTCTCTCCAGCCTGCGTGAAGACGCTGCCGTCCCGGACGTTCTCGCTGAAGATCTCGAAACCGTTAGGCGAAATGTGGAGCTGGAAGCGCGCCTGATCGACGACCTGCTCGACCTCACTCGCGTCACGCGTGGCAAGCTGGAACTGCATTGCGAGCCAGTCTCCCTCGATCGCATGATCGAGGACGCGATCAACGCCTGCCGGCCGGATCTCGCGGCCAAGCATCTGGAGTTGGTGCGCGACCTGGCGAGCGGTAAAATTACTCTCCTGGCCGATAGCGCACGCGTCACGCAGATCCTTTGGAATCTGCTCAAGAACGCGATCAAGTTTACGCCCGATGGCGGGACGATCACGATTCGCTCCCGGATTCACCGGACCGAGTCCGATGGAACCGTGACGGTGGAAGTTGCCGATACCGGGATTGGCATCGCACCGTCTCAGCTCGACCGGGTTTTTGAAGCCTTTGAGCAGGGGGATCGCCAGATCACGCGCCAGTTTGGCGGGATCGGTCTCGGGCTCGCGATCAGCAAGGCGATTGCCGAGTCGCATCACGGGAGTCTGGCCGCGGCCAGCGAAGGGCCGGGACGCGGCAGCACTTTCAAGCTCACCCTTCCCTTCGATGGTTGTGAGGAAGAGGAAGGCGGAGTCGCCGGAACCCCGCGCGCGACGCTCATCAACCCCGTGCCGTCGCCAGCCACCGCCGCGGTTGGACGGCCGCAGCGGATTTTGCTCGTGGAAGATCACGCCGATACCGCCGCGATCCTGGTCCGCCTGTTACGCCGCATGGGCCACGATGTCTTGCATGCCGATGGCGTGGAAATGGCGCTGAAGGTGGCTGAGCGCGAAATGCGAATTTCCCCGTTCAACCTGGTCATGAGCACCTCGGCCTGCCCGACGGGAGCGGTCTCGATCTCATGCGCCAGCTTTCCTCGCGCTATGGCTTGCGCGGCATCGCCCTGAGCGGTTTCGGGATGGATTCCGACCTCGCCCAGAGCACCGCCGCCGGCTTCTCCCGCCACCTCGTCAAGCCGGTCGATATCGCCACCCTGCGGACCACGATTGCCGAGATGACGGCCGGCGCCTAACGACCAGGCAATCGCGCCCCGGGGAAGGCGAAAACGGAATTCTGTGCGATTCGTTGCCGGTGGAAAATCAATCCGGCGCTCACCTTTTTTCGCCGCTGACCATGCGCAGCGTGCAATTTCGCAACCGCATCGCGGTCTCGCCCATGTGCCAGTACTCGAGCGACGACGGCTTCGCCAACGACTGGCATCTCGTGCACCTCGGCAGTCGCGCGGTCGGCGGGGCGGCGCTTGTATTCACGGAGGCGGCCGCGGTCTTACCCGAAGGGCGAATCAGTCCGCAGGATCTCGGCATCTGGAAAGAAGAGCATGTCGAAATGCTGGGCCGCATTTTCCATTTCATCGAGGCGCAGGGGGCGCTGCCGGCAATGCAGCTCGCCCATGCCGGGCGCAAGGCAAGCACGGAC
>DASXYO010000239.1:0-3054 GCA_036502465.1 Chthoniobacterales bacterium | reverse complement strand
CGCATCGGGATGGCGTGCTGGAGGACTTCGTCGGCGATGCCGAGCTGTTGCAGGGCGTGAATGCCTCGGGTGGAGAGGGCGAGATTAATGGAACGGCCGCCGACGGTGTTGCCGGCTCGGGGATCGGCCCGGCGCTCATAGAGGTCGATCTCGTAGCCGCGTCGCCCGAGATAACCGGCGAGCAATCCGCCGGCCAGGCCGCTGCCAATGAGGGCGAATCTTGTTCCCATGCGCGCTCTACCGTGGATGTTTCCGGGCTTTTGCCAAGTCCGGAGGATGGGTTCTTTCCTCTGTTCCGGCAGATTTCTTGAAAATGGCACCATCACTGCTGAAGTGCAGGGAGACGTGATGAAATCCGGCCCAAATCCAGAATCAGACAAAGGCAATACTTTTGAGCTGAAAGCCATTCTCGTGGTGGACGACGACCAGCAACTCGCCTCTGCCCTGCAATGGATCCTGGCGGACGCGAATTTTCTCGTCGATGTCGCCTTCGACGGCGAGGAAGCGATCCTCAAAGTGAAGGCGCACGAATACGACGCGGTCATCTGCGATCTGAAGATGCCGAAGCTGCGCGGGGACGAGTTTTATCTCAAGGCGCGCGAGCTGCGGCCGGAACTTTCGGATCGGTTTATCTTCATCACGGGCTACGCGACGGATCCGATTCTGCGCTCGTTCCTGGTGGAGAACGAAGTGAAGTTTCTGGTCAAGCCATTCCCGATCAATGGGCTGATCGCCTGCGTGGACGAGATGTCGCGCTAGGTTTTGCTTCGCGGCCTAACGATCGCGGCGGGCCGCTCCGGCGCGCTCAGTGGTGCTCGGAGAGGATCTTCGAGAAGCGCCAGACTTCTTCGAAGGTGTTGTAAAGCGGAGCCGGCGCGACCCGGATGACGTTTGGCTCGCGGAAGTCGGTCTTCACACCAGCGGCTTCCAGTTTCTGGAAAAGCTCTCGCGGGTGTTCGTGGATGAGGATGGAGAGCTGCGCGCCGCGGTCGTCAGGTGCGGATGGAGTGATGACGGTGAAGCGCGCTGAGCCGATCTGGTCGAGGAGGAATTGCAGATAGCCGGTGAGACGAAGCGATTTTGCGCGGAGCGCGTCCATGCCGCCGGCCTCGTCGAAGATGGCGAAGGACGTGCGAAGGGGCGCCATGGCGAGAATGGGCGGGTTGCTCAACTGCCAGGAATCGGCCGAGAGCACCGGCACGAACTCCGGTTCCAACTGCATCCGGAAACGCGTCGCGGGATCGTTGCCCCACCACCCGGCGAGGCGCGGGAGGTCGGGATTTGTCGCGTGCCGCTCGTGCACGAAAGCGCCCGCGACCGCGCCGGGACCGGAGTTGAGATATTTGTAGGAACACCAGACGGCGAAATCGACGTTCCAATCGTGCAGATGGAGCGGCACGTTTCCGGCGGCGTGGGCGAGATCGATCCCGACCGCGCAACCGCGCTTCTGCGCCGCGGCCGTGATCTCCGCGATGTCGAAAAGCTGGCCGGTGAAGAAATTCACCCCCGCGAAAAGGACGAGCGCGATCTCGTCACCGTGTTTTTCGATCAGCGCCTCGATGTCTTCCTGCCGCAGGGTCTGCTCCCCTTCCCTCGGCTGCGCGAGGAGAAGCGAATCGTTAGGCTCGAAACCGTGGTGCGTGATCTGCGATTTGACCGCGTAGGTGTCAGAGGGAAACGCGGGCGCTTCCATCAGGATCTTGCGGCGCGCCTTCGTCGGGCGGTAGAAGGTCGCCATCAGCAGGTGCAGGTTCACCGTCAGGCTGTTCATGCAGACAACTTCGTTAGGCCGGGCGCCGACCAGCCGCGCCGCCGGCTCGCGGAGGGTTTCGTGGTAGGAATACCAGGGCGTGGCGGCGTCGAAATGGCCATCCACCCCGAGCCGCGCCCAGTCGTCCAATTCCTGGTCGACGATTTGCCGGGTCGACTTCGGCATCAGGCCTAACGAATTTCCGACAAAATAAATCAGCGGCTGCTTATCGGCGCCGGACGGAATGTGAAAGCGATCCCGGAATGCGCGAAGCGGATCTTCGCGATCCTGTTGCAAGGCGTACTCGGCATCGGCGGAAGAATTTTCGGACGTCATGATTGGTTAGGCGGCATCTGCATGAACTCGATCGTGGTCCCGTCGGGATCGCGCACGTAAACGACGCGTTTGCCGGCATTCGGACCGGACTCGAGAGTCTGCGGCATTCCCGCCGCTTTCCAACCGGAAGCCGCGATGGCGTTCAAGACCGCGTCTAAATTATCGACCACGAAGGCGACGTGGACCGAACCGACATCGCACGGCCGCGGACGCAAGTGTTGCCGCTCGGCCGGCGCGAGATATTCAAGCAATTCGATCTTGTGGCCATAACCCTTCAGGACGGCGATGGAAATTTCCGCGCCGGGGACGCCGGTGATCTCGCTCGCCAGTTCGCCGGTCTGGTGCGGACGATGGGAAAGCTCGAAGCCCAGAACATCACGCCAGAAGGCGAGCGAGCGCTCGAGATTCGCGACCGTAATACCGGTATGATCGGCGGCAATGATTTGAAAGCATGGTGTGCTCACGTCCAGCGCTTCGCTTAAGTCGTCCTCCGCCGGTTTTCAACCGCAGCGAGCAGATCTGCTCGCCACGAAGCCAAATCTTGAGTGTGGATTTTTAGCCTGTTCGCGAATCACCTTCACCGTCGCCAAGTCTTGAGTGATCGCGGCACACAGGCCGCACCCCGGTTACTGCAACGAGGCGATCACTTTTAGTTCGATGGCGATCGGTGTGGGCAAGGCCCCTACCTCGACCGTGGTGCGCGTGGGATTTGGCTTCCCCGGGCCGGCGAAGTATCCCGGATAAATGCGGTTAAAGATTTGGAAGTCCTTCTTCATGTTAGTTAAGAAGACGGTCACATCCACGATATCATCCCACTTTGCGCCGGCGTCCTCGAGAACGAGCCGCACGTTATCGAAAACCGCGTGACACTGCTTTTCGATGTCGTAGTCCACGATATTTCGCTCGGCGTCGAGCGTGACGCCGGGGATTTCCTTGCTTCCCCTCACCCGCGGTCCGATCCCGGAAAG